>CABIKN020000024.1 GCA_902200405.1 Candidatus Roizmanbacteria bacterium
AAAGAGGTACAAAAAATAATTTGTGGACGCTGAGGGGCTCGAACCCCCGACATTTGCGATGTAAACGCAACGCTCTACCAACTGAGCTAAGCGTCCGCGAGACCCGATTGGTGCAACTATACCAATCGGCTCGAACTTATTTTATCAAAAATCCTTAAGCCAAACAATCGTAACTTTTTTCGGAAGATTGCGACACTTCGCTCTGTTTTTTGCGACATGACGAGCTTCAAATATGTGAGCTAGGGGCTGTGGGAGCGTTGGCGATCAGAGCCGATGGTTTGGGTCGAAGGGTCAGGCTTTGGCTATTTGGGGGTTGGGGAACTTCCGGCGTTTGGGAAATCAGCTAACCAATCTGTCAGTCAGCAGGACACTCAACCAACCCAACCAACCCAACCAACCAGCCGACCATTCTGTCAGCCGGTCAAACTTTCAAACGTATCATGCCCTCGCTAATCGCTCGGGCATTCCCGCCTCCCTCAGTCGGTCGGCGGATCTCTGCTCCGAACTTTGAATTCCCCCCACCAGCTCAAGCCCTCCCTCCGGTCGGGCATCTCCTCCTTCGTTGAAACTACGGTGGACAAGACCGCCTCCCTAAAGAAGAATATGGTCGGCGGAAACAAAGGTATATCTTAGTCGCCCGCTAGAACTCGACCCCCACACGTCCTAAAGATATCAGCCCTCGTTCCCGCCCGACTGAGTCGGGATCCGCTCGGGCTTCTTCCTCCTTCGCTTTCAGCTATGGAGGACAAGCCCGCCTCCGCTTCGGGACTCTTCTTCATCCCTTCGCTCCGGCGGTTTTCAAACCTCCCCAGTTTTGGGAGCGGCAGGAAGACAGGGGGAAAGAAAAGACAGGGAGGAGACTTGGGCGAATGACGCTGTCAGTCGCCCTTTGACCGGAAGTTACTCAACCGGTCAAGATAAGAAATTTTAATTTCGGTCATCTTTCTCTGTCGTTCGGTTCACTCCAGTTATGTTTGATTTGATCCGTTCACCTCTCTCTGTCGAAAGACTCCCTTGATAAAACTAAGGTGAAAGCAGACTGGGGAATAAGGAATCTGGTCGATGAGAAAATGTCCGTCCCTAAATTGATACCAACCTTGGGGGAATACTTGAAGAAGTTTGGTTCTATCTTTCTCTCTCAGTTGATTTGGTCAGTTAGTCAAAAACAAATTCAACCAAATCAACTCAGAGAGATAAGGTTGTAGTTTGTTTCTGTAGTTGGGTAGATCAAAGGTTATCGGGACTCGCTCCATTGCGGGTTGTAAGTCCGGTCACAAAACCATACCCGCAATCGAGCGGCATAATCAGATCGACCAATTATAATCTCCTCACCCCTGACCCCTCTCCTCCTCCAGTAGGCGGAGAGGGGAACTAATCCATTAATCGTTTTCTGTTCCGGTCGGTCAACCTTCATTTTGCTTTTAAGTCAATTGTTCCGACCGGCAATGTTTAGGTTATTGGATTTTAGAAATAGTAAGGTGTAAAATAAAATCATCATGAAAATAATTCGAAAGATTACTTCATCAGGTAAATACTCCAAGGTTATAACTATCCCACGTGAATTTTTGAAAGCTTTAGGTTGGAGACAAAATCAAAACCTTGAATTTGAATTAGATGAGAGAGGGAAGAAGATTATTATTAAAGATGCCAAAGATAAATGAAAAAGAAAAATAAAATCATTTCATATTTTCTAATCTTGTTATTGGTGCTTCTATCTTTCTTTGGTGGCAGTTTCTTTGAAAAGCAAAAGATTAAAATCCAATCCTCTGTACCCTCTGACGTATCAGTTAATGTAAGTCCAGTAACCGTTACCGAAGTTAGCGATGGTGATACTTTAAAGTTAAGTGACGGAAAAACCTTTAGGCTTTATGGGGTCAATGCTCCAGAAGTTAAAGAACCTTTTTTTGAAGAGGCGAAAGCTTTTACCGAAAATCTTGTCTTGGGAAAAGAGATCTCTTTTGAACAAGAAGCAAACTACAAGGTTGATAAGTTTGGAAGAGAATTGGGTTATATATTTATTGACGGAATTAATCTTAATATTGAGTTGGTGAAAAATGGACTTGCCCGAGTTGTTCTTTATGAGAAAAGAGCCAAGATAAAATATCAAGATGAATTATTGACTGCGGAAAAATCTGCTCAAGAATTGAGGTTAGGTGTTTGGAAAAAGTAAGATATTAACAAAAGAACTTAGGCTTAATAACAATAGTTTTTTTTAATTTTATTTTGAACCACCTATAATGAAGAATATAAATATTTGTATCTTTTGCAAAAGAACCGCAGACACAAGAGAACATATCCCAGCTAAGCAGTTTTTCAAAGGTGTTTCAGATAAAAATCTAATTACTGTTCCTTCATGCGATTCATGTAATAAAGGGTTTCAGAAAGATGAAGACTTCTTCAGACAATTCTGGGTGTCGATGTTGATGGATCGTTCTAAAGTTGCAAAACAATTAATGGATGGTGAAATCACACGATCAATAAAAAGAACACCGGCATTGGGATATCAAATGTTTAGCCAAATGCAACTTATTGACGCTTATACAAAATCAGGAATATATGTTGGAAAAAAAACGATGTATTGTATAAGTGATATAGATAAAAAAAGAATAAGCTCAGTAGTTACAAAGATAATTAAAGGATTATTCTTCAATGAATTTAAACAGATTCTTCAAGAAGATTGGGAAATAAAAATAATTTGGATAACTCCACAGACTGAGAAAAATTTAAAACTTGTAGAGCTAGCAAAAACTTTGAAGTGGAAAGTTATTAAAGAAGACACTTTTGCTTATGGAGTAAACTATGTTCCAAATACTTTTCAATCTATATGGATAATAGACTTTTTTAGGACCCCCCTTTTTTATATATTAGCTCTTGAAAAACAAGAAACCAAAGAAATAAAAAAAAGCTATTTTAAATAGATTTATATTAATTAATTACTTTTTTAATTATTTTTAAATGTTGTCGGTATTGTTTTCTCCGTTGTATTAATAATTTAGTATTTATTTCTCCTATAAATTCATCAACAAATTTTTGAGAGTATTGAGGTGAGTTTCCATATTTTGGTTTCCAATAATATTCGTTATTTGTTTTTTTATAACCCTTAGTAAAAACATAAGCTTCAAAGTCGTATTCAGTAAAACGTAATCCTTTTTGAATTCTTTGAATAATTTCCTTTATAGCTTCACTTCTATTAAATATATGGGTGATATTTGGATCCTTAAGTTTCTCTATTATAATTGCTTTATTATCTCCCTTTCCTCCTGCTGAAATTATAAAATCAGCTTTATTCGTGTTCCTGACAATAGCAATAGTATGGTTGATTGATATAGCTCCTTCTATTCCTAGCTTTTCTAACTCACTAAATTTTTGTATCCAATTAATAATAGATTTAAAATCTTCTTTGTTATACTTTTTCCTTAATATTTTCATATCCACTATTCTATCTTTATCTGATATCAAGCTAATTAATCCTGGATTAAGATATTGATTAATATCAATATTAAATATGTTTTTGAGATAGTTGACATAATTTATTACTCCTGATTGAAAAGCTCTCGAAAAATATGGGTCAAGTTCTTGAATAACTAAGTGTGCGGCTTCATTTCTTATTTCTGAAATATATTCAATGTTTTTTCGAATTCTTTCATTTTTATTTAAAAATATTTTTTCTAAGCAATTATCAAGTGAAATCGTTAGTCTTTTTTTATTCCTTTCTTTTTTAAGGAAGATACTTAATTTCTTACCTTTGGCTTGTTCATATAAAGTAGCTTTTAAGAGTAGTTCCCAAGCATTAGAAAAAAATATACTAAATGATTCTGCTCTATAACCAACTGTAGGTTTATTAAATATTTCTAGAGCTAATAAAAATGCTTCGTGACTTTTTTTTACCAAAGCTCTTGTTAGTTTGAGCATTTAGATAATTTATTTTTTTAATAATTCTTCTATCTTTTTCCAATTCTTATCTAATTTTCCAGGTACGTATTTATAATCTTCTGAATCGTTGTAATACCAAACTCCATTTTCTTTTATAGCAATTCCGCCAATATATTTTTTTCCAAGTTCTTTTAATTTATTAGCCAAAGCTGTTGCTCTGCCTTCTGTATCCGTTGCTGTTCTTCCTTTCTTTGTATCAAAAATCCCAATTCTTCCGTCCTTAAATTTTATAATCCAGTCAGGATAAAAAAGTGAAAATTTTTGATCGGTTGAATTAAAATACTTTATGGCAAAATAGTCCTGTCCTATTTCTTGTTTGAACCACCATTCAATTTTATTTTTTTTGCTATCAATATAGTTAATAAACTCAACCTCATTTAATTTTCCGTCATAATCTTTTCTTATATAAAAATCTTCTAATACATTTAGTTGAGAGGGTAAAATTTTATAGTCATCAGTATAACTATAAAATTCTTTAATAGTAAAAATAGAAGCCTCTTTCTCTTCATTTTGCTTTGCTCTCTCTAATAAAATCTTTTCCAAAATTGGTCGGTATTCTTTTAATGCTTGAGTGATTGCCGGTCTAAAAATACTACTTTCTCCTTGTTGAATATCTTTAATAAAAACTCTGTAGTAATAATTACTATCTGGGTCAATAATATTTTTCATCCATACTCTTAAACCAGATTTTAAAGGACTCCAAGATCGAGCAATATTACTAACTTTTGCTTTATCTTCTGTTTGCTCTTTTAATAATTGAAAGCATAAATAAGTAAAGGTTTTTTCCACATCATTTTGTGACATTTCCAGAGTTTTATCGTGACCTTTTTTTTGAAACTCAAAATTAATTCTATCGTAGTCTTCAAATTGAGCATCAACGATTATTTGATTAGTTATTGAAGAATCTAAATCAACACCTTTCTTTTCTAGTTTCTTTTGTGCCATTCCTAAAATATCATTTTTACTAATTTCAAAATAATTATTCATTGAAGTGATAAAGCTCATTTGAAATTTAGAGGAATTACTTAAATCTCCGTAATCAACGCGAGGAACGTAGGCTGATTGAAGTTTAACATCATCTACCGCTAAATGTTTCTTTCTTTCGGAAACGTGAATAAATGGTTTATTTTGTGTTTTATCAATCCAGTTTTCAACAATATCTTTTCTATTGTAGTTTGTATATAAATATCCAACTCTCAAACTTGGATTGTTTTTGTAATCTTCTTTTAGGTTTGGTTCGGGCATTCTTAATATTCTTCCGATTGTTTGAATATATCTTTGCTCAACTTTTATATTTCTAAACATTACTAGAATATGTGCACGTGGACAATCCCACCCAGTACCGGCGGCTAATTTAAATAGTAATACTTCATTATCGTCTTCATTATCTTCAATCCCGTCTGGCTTAGGATAGTTATCAAACCAACGGGCAATTTTATTTTCTTTTACTCCCATCTTTTTCAAGTAGTCACTTGCGATTTGTTCCTTTGTTTTTTCACCGGTTTGTACTCGTTCCTTATCATCGTTAGGTAGCTGGATTAAAAGTAACGGGTTAATTTTTTTCCCAAGCTTTTCATATTCTGCTTTTAATAAATTTCTTTTCTCGAGTCCAAGATCCAGTAAAACTTCGTCTAAATCTTTCTTATTAAATTTTTGAAGATCTTCTTCAGTCTGAGTTATTACTTTTTCTTTTATTAATCCTTCTTCAACTACTCTTTTTCTATCAACAGTTACGTAACTATTTAGATCGGCTGCTTTTGCTACAATTTCCGGCTTAGGTGTAGCGCTAATATGTACTACTATTTTCGGGTCAATATAATCGATAATTTCCTGTGCTAAATCAGTGGTTACGTTAGTGTGCGCCTCATCTATTACTAAAATAATTGATCGTTCATCTTTTTTAGTTCCATCAATAAAATCTTCAAAATATTTTCCGCTTTCTTTTCTCATTCGCTCATCATCAGGTCTTCGTAAATTTCTATTTTCTGCTGCACGTGAAACTACTTTTTGCCAGTTTAAAAATAAAATGTCATTTTTAAACATTTTTCCACGATTAATATCACTTATGGTTAAAAGGTTATTTTCTAATGTATTTTCAAAGTATTCTTCAAACTTTTTTTTACTTTGCATTGCTAGATCATCGCTAAAAGTAATCCAAACAAAAGCTTTATCTACATCCCAATATGGAAGTTTATTTAATCCTCGTAAAAAGTGAGCAACCATAAAAGTTTTTCCACTTCCGGTTGGAGCTTTAAAAACGAGAGGTAGTTGTTTGTTATCTTTTTTCCAAAGTTCTGTTAAAGTTGCCAGTAATTTTTCAATCGTTTCTCTTTGGAATGGTAGAGGGTTAAACATTTTTATTGCGTACTTAAATTGTAAATCTGTTTATATATTTCCAAAATAGGCAGAGGAATTGTTTTTACTTTTAATTTTTTAATTCCAGCAAAATCATCAATCTTTTCTTCACCTCCCCAACTAAATACATAAACGGTGACTTCTTTATTTAATTTTTTAACCATTTCTATAAAGCTATTAAATTCATCTTGTTCTTCTCGAAAATACACCACAGTATTTTTTTCTTTATTTCCATCCTCAAATAATTGAAAATATTTATTTTGTTTAATTAATTCTAAAGTATTTTCAGCTATCGCTAATAATTCTCCGGCATTATGAGCTAATTCTATTTTATCTTCATCGGTTACATCAAAGATATTATTTTTCCCAATAAAAGCTGTTTTATAATATTTAAGAGAATTACCTAGCCCCTCAATTTTTTCTTTATTTGTTTTTTTGCTTCCAATAACCTTTAATTCATTATTTTCAATAAAAGTAAATATCTTTTCATATTCTTTCTTTTGCTTTAATTCTTCAATTTGATTATTAATATTTTTAAAATTATTTACTAAGTAATCCCAATCTAAAGGTAATTCAACTAAACTTTCTTCAATTAATTCTTGTTTATACCCATCAATACATTTTTCTATTCTTGGGTAACAATACTCGGAGCAAATCTTATTTTCATCGTTTGTTACTAAAATAAATTGCCTCGTTCCTTTATCTCTTTGATTTAGTTTTAAGGTGGCATGTCCCGTTGTTCCTGTTCCGGCAAAAAAATCTAATACGACGCCATTTTTTGGCGTTGATAATTGCAAAATTGTTTCTATCAATTTTGTTGGTTTAGGTCTTATATCCGTACAATCTTTATTTAATATTAAACTTACCTCTTTAGTTCCGTCGGTTGTCGTACCTTTTGAAAGTAAAACAGAATAGGGTGTAATTGCTCTTTCTTCGTTTATAAAAATTTTAATTGAAGGTACTGCGTCATTATTTTTTCCCCAATATATCCTTCCGAGTTTTTTTCCATTTTTATTAATTTCTAAATCATTATTTAACCTATCAAAATCTCTAAAAGGTATATCGAATTGTCTGGTAAATTTTTTACCACTAGGTGAAACAACTGTATAGTAATTTTTATGTTCTTTGTTAGACGCATCTTCTCTTCGAGATATGCTTCCAGCTTTAAATGGTCCTCTGATATCATCATCGGAATTACTATATATATTTTGGAATTCTGGATTTTCAAGAATTTTATTTAGTATTTTTTCTTTTTTATAACAAATTATCAAATATTCGTGATCTTTTCTAAAAGTTGTAGTATTTTTCATTTTTCCGTCTCTTCCAAAACCACTTTTTTTCCAAACCATTACATCTATCAAGTCGTCTTTCTTAAAAATCTCAGTACAAAGTAAAAGTAGATTAGCTAATTCATTATCATCAATTGAAATAAACATGATACCCGTGTCTTTCAATAGTTCGTACGCCAGTTCTAGTCTTTTCTGCATAAAAGAAAGCCAATAACCGTGTCGAAAAGGATGATCTTTTGGTACTTCTGTTCCGTCAGGGAATTTATCTAAAAATCTTTTATCTTTGTATTTAAATCCATCGGAGCCGGTATTATATGGTGGATCAATATAAATTACATCGATCTTTCCTTTGTGGGTATAGTTGAGACAAGTTAATGCGTGATAATTGTCTCCCTCAATCAATATATGTGTAGGTTTTCCATCCTCATTTTTTATAGCAAGTCCCGGCACTTCTTTTAATATTGGTAATTTATTTTCAACGTCATCTTCAAAAGCTTCCGGTACATCCATCCAAACTAAACCATATCTATGCTTTTTGACAGCTTTTTTTAATCGTTCAATCTCTTTCTTTAATTTAGTAATATCATCGCCCATATTTGTAATATTTTAACACCTTTCTTAAATTAAAGCCTGTCATATTGGTGTTATAATTAATTTGCAATTCGCTTGCCTAAACTTTGACAAAATCAGAGCATGGCAAGAAATCACTCTACAGGAACGGGAGCTCCTCGTTCAGCAATACTGTAGAGTGTCATAAATCGAAAGGTTTATGGGCGAAAGCCGGCTGACGGGGAGCTTTGTTTGTTATATAGACCTATGGCAAGAAATATTAAAAGATATTATCAGGCCTGGGAACTTCGCCAACAAAAAATGACTTTCAAAGAGATTGGAAAAATAATGGGTTTAACCGGAAGCCGTGTTGCTGTTTTATCTAATCATATTGATTTTAAAATTGAGTATCAATATCAACGAAGAATTAGTAACGAATTAAAAGAATTGGTTAAAAAATATATTTAAGGGGATTGATTAATTAATTTTCTTAACTAGCTTAATACTTCGTTTATATTTTTACAAAAGGCTAAAGATAATATATAATATAGGTCATATGACTGAAGATTTAAGAGCAGTTGCGGCAGCAATATTTTCAAAGGACAACAGTAAAGTACTAGCAATAAAACGTCCTGATGATCTAAATGATTCGCTTGCAGGACTATGGGGTTTACCAGCAAGAGTACTTAAAAATGAAGAAGAAATAATAGCTGCGAGAAAAATCGGACCAGAAAAACTTGGAACAGAAATTGAACCATTAGAACGATTAGGAGAATTACAAGGTCAAAGAGCATTAGGTATTCTGACTTTAGGATTGTGGAAATGTGATATGTCAGGTATTCCAGATTTTTCTAGGCGAGTAATAATCAATCCAGACGCTACTCAATATACTGCTTGGGCTTGGAAAAATCCTCGCGAACTGGTTGTTTCTGCAGAAAGAGGATCTTTATGTAGCAGTATATTATTAAATCATTTAAATATATCCTATGGGAGCAGGTAAAGATTCTTGTCCAAAATCATACGATATTGAACCAACCTGTTTTGAGGTTAATCCTCCCATAGCTATAAATCATGCTAAATCTATTTGTGAACAAATGGGTATGACTTCTTCTTCAATCAGAGTAGCAATGGGTTTAATGATTCCCAATGCAAAAAACCCAAGTAAAATTTTATATGGATTAAGAAATCCTCAATTTCATACGGAGTACAAAGATACTTGGGGTCTTCCATCAGTGGGAATGTCCCAAAATGACTTTCTGAATTTAGATACTGATCCAAACTCAATTCAGGCAGTAATGGAAAAATTGGCTCAAAATAAGCTAAATGGTGCCGATTTAACACCAGAAAGATTAATCGGCTGGACCGGAAGATTACGTAGTCCAAAAGTTGATCCGCAATTTACAGAACCATATTATTTAATCATGGTTGATTTAATAACTAATCCAGTAGACCCATCCAAAATTCCAATGTCTACTCCTGCATATTCAAACCTATTATGGCTTACTCCTGATGAACATGCTGAAATTGTTACTGCTTCACCTAACAAAGCTTGTGGTGCTTGTTCCCAGTTAGCTTTTGCCGCAGCAAATCAAGGCAAATTATAAATATATGACTGAAGCTAGAAGACAAATTCGAGTTAATGGTAAGAAAACTGCACCTCCTCATGAATTATGGGAGGCGTCTTCTCATAATTATCTTATGCATATTATGAATGAAACTGGCGGTGATGGAAGAATGATCAGAGATGAAGTTCTTCATCCTTCAATGTTAAAGCACCTTGGTTCAGTAAGCGGGAAAAAAGTATTTGACGCTGGATGTGGAGATGGAATTATTGGAAGAGAATTAACAAAACAAGGAGCTCAAGTTATAGGAGGTGATTTCGTTTTTGATTTTGCTTCCGTAGCTCACACAGGTTCTCCTCCTTTGTCAACAATTGTTTCCGATGTGGCAAGATTACCAATTGCCGATGAATCTTTTGATAAATTAGTATCAAATCTTGTTCTTATGTGGGCTCCAGATATAGAAAACTCTGTTAAAGAATTTGCCCGTATTTTAAAACACGGGGCTAGGGCAGCGATTTCTATCACTCATCCAATGGTCAATCTTGGTGAATTTGACTCAAGTGACAAAAATCATCCAAAACTTATTTTAAGCGAATCATTACAAGAGGGAACTTATCTCAAGATGATTAATCAAACAAATGGTCCTTATTTATATTACCAACGTCCTCCTGCAACTTATGTAAATACATTTACCAAAAATGGTTTTAAATTAGTTGAGGGATCAGGCTATGAGGATGTTTTCTTCTCTGATGATTTTCTTAAAAAACATCCTCAATATATTCGACACAAAATGTTTCCTCTTTTTTTGATTCTATCTTTCGATAAAGTGTGAGTTTGTATTCATTATGCTCATCACAGTTATGATCGAACTATTGCTGAATTTAAAAAACATGACGCTTCAGATGAATGGATTTCCACACATGTTCATAAAGTAGAATCAAAATCAAATGATCCGATTGATTTTCACCGTTCACTTATTCAGAAAAAAATTGATCTATTAAATGAATTAAAAGTAAATAGAAATTTAAGTTCTCAAACACAATATAAATTACAAAATATCACTAATACATTTTGGAGAATAGTAAAATAAAATCATAATGAAGATTATTAGAAAGATTACTTCGTCTGGTAAATATTCAAAAGTTATAACTATCCCTCGTGAGTTTTTAAAAACTTTGGGTTGGAGACAAAATCAGAATCGAGAATTTGAATTAGACGAGAGAGGAAAGAAGATTATTATTCGGGACGCTAAAGACAAATGAAAAATAAATTGCTTTTAGGTATTACCGCTCTAGTTTTAATGGTTGGTTCTTTTTTTGGTGGAAGCTACTTTGAGAAACAGAAAATTAAATCTTTCCCATATCCCTCATCTCTCTCATATCCCTCAAACCAAAACTTGTCAGTAGTTGAAGTTTCCGATGGAGATACTTTTAAACTTTCCGATGGAAAAACTTTTAGACTTTATGGTGTCAACGCTCCCGAAGTTAAGGAACCTTTTTTTGAAGAAGCAAAAATGTTTACTGAAAATTTAGTTTTAGGAAAAGAAATCAGTTTTGAACAAGAGGATAATTATAAGATTGATAAATTTGGTAGAACTTTAGGTTATGTATTTATTGACGGAGTTAATCTTAATATTGAGTTAGTAAAAAATGGACTGGCCAGAGTTGTTCTTTATGAGAAAAGAGCCAAGATAAAATATCAAGATGAGTTATTCTCTGCGGAAAAAAGAAGCAAAAGTGAAAAGGGTGGGGGTTTGGAAATAAAATTCTTTTTTGATTAAGGTTAAATTTCTGCTATATTTAAAGTATGAAAATATTAAAAATCACATCTGCCTTATTTTTAATTATTTTAATTTTTATTGCTGGACTTTTGTTAGAAAAAAACTTTATGAATAATAAAACCCCTTCATCTATTAATACGATTAAACAAAAAGTTGAGTTTTCTCCATCATTAACTCCAAAAACTATTTTTTCTGTTTCAATCCCGATTGATGAAACTGATCAAAAAGAAAAGGCTTCCACAGTCAATAATGTATCATTGTATGGATATACCCATCAGGCAACGGGGTTTTCTTTCAATTATCCTTCAGATTATAAAGGCACCGAACAGGAAAATTTTATATCTTTTTCAACAAAAGATGAGTCGCCTGAAAGTGATTGGGTTAAGATAGAAATTTATATTGATGATGTTCTTGTTGGAAAAACTTTTAATCAAGTGGTTGAAGACTTTGATCGTAAGCAAGAAGAAGGTCCCCTTCCTTCGCCTCAATGGATTGATGAAAAATACGTCATAATAGCGGGAGGAAAAGCAAGGAGAAGAAGGTGGATAGAATCTGGAACAGGTGACAATATTAAAGGTGGAGAAACAGTATTTTTTATCCATGGTGGAAAGTTATTTAGTATCACTAGGTTTTTCGATAAAACAACAAGGCAGGAAGAGTTTGAAGCTATTTTACGGTCGATAGTGTTTAAATAAAATTGTTGGCGATCCTGTCAGAATTTCAGCAAACGATAATCTATTAAAATCTTTTGTCAATCAAATTATTAAATCTGTTAATATAAATTAAATTTAATTAATAATTTTTTGAAAATTGCTAAAGAGATATATCACGCTTGTAAATAACCCTGTGGTATACTAATTAAATATGGACGCATTAACAGTGGGACCCAGACCTGAAGCAGCACCCGCAAAAGCAGTCGCTCCCAAACCACAATCAATTATTGCTATAGAGACATCCCAACAAGCCCACACCAATTGGCAAACACAAGAGAATGGCAGGCTTGAACAAATTAGACTTGCAGAAAAAGCTAATCTTCCCACTACCGAATTTTCTCAACCAATTGCCAAACCGGAAGAAGCAAAAAAGTGGGAACAATTACATGATCTGTCATCTAAGGCTGATAAAGTTTGTGACCAAGCTTTTCAGAATGGTAAGACTAAAGAGCTTGATAATCTACTTATAAGCCTTACTGAAGACTCTCCCGCTACACCTGAAAAAATTATTCAAGCCGATTCAGTCATCGAAAATATTGCTAGCGAAAGAAGAAGTCGCAAGAAAGCTGGGGATGTACTAAAACAAAATCCGGATGTTCTATATTTGCCGGCTACCCAAGGTGCACTCCGAAGGGTTGTATCCGATTTGACAGGAAGCGTCGACGGTCTGCTTGATGTTGCCCATGCTAAGCCAGACAGTCCATTAAATTCCGATGATTTATTAAAGGTAGCCACCTCCGAAACTTCACCATTAGAAAAAGATTTAAAAGATCAGTTGCGAGATACATTTGATCTGGTTAAAGGAGCCAAAGCACAACAACTAGTTAACGGTCTTGAAGATCCATCAATAAGCGAGCCAAAAGCGGCTTTACTAAAAGAAAATCATATGGCGCTATTATCCCAAATTACCGAAGTTTCGTTAAGTCTGTCCTCCCTCCAAGATGCTCTCAAACAACACAGAAAATTACTCGCTGGCAGAGGAATAACTAACTCTGATTATACACCGGATCTGTCCCAAACCAACTTTGGTGAAGCTTTGGCTGCCTTATCCAAAAGAACCGAAGATCCTACTCAAAAAAAACAGCTTGAAGCGCTCGCCCTCGGTTACGCCACTGGCATTAAGTTTAGCCCAGATAAATACGAAGAAAAAGCAGGGAACGTTCTCATGGCTCTCTTATTGGACACAAAAGATCCAGAAGCTCGCGTTTATGACATCCTTAATAAAGGTGAAAGAGCAGACGATGATATCTTAACCAAACAAGTGAGAAGAATTTTTAATGATGTTGTAAATTATAGCGAAAAAAGTGGTTATGATAGTGCCTTTTACCGTCAAAACTCGTCAGCTCTTAAAGTTAAAAGTGAAAGAGAAAATGCCGAACAAG
>CABIKN020000025.1 GCA_902200405.1 Candidatus Roizmanbacteria bacterium
CAAAATCTAGACTAGGTAGTGGTACAGTTTTTTGGGTTCATATCCCTCCTAAAATACTTGTACCTTTCAGCAAAAAAGAAATGGATGATTTTTTTATAGAGGAAGCAAAGAAACTTGGCAGTAGTATTTTGAAAGATTAAATATTATTATTATTTTATGGACCCAACTCAACCCCTATCCCAAGAATCTGTTCAATCTCCAGTTAATATTCCTGATTTTCAACCTAAACCAAACTATTTAAAAATAACTATTTTTTCAGTATTAATTGTTATTGCAATAGGATTGATCACTTATTTATTTTTTCAAAACCAAAAACTCCAACAACAAGTTCTAAATCCTCCAATCTCCCCGACTATTCAAGTTCCAACTTCAGAACCACAAAAAACATCCTCGATTTCAATTCCAACTGATGAAACGGCGGGGTGGAAAACGTATGTAAATAAAGAATTAAGTATTGAATTTAAATATCCTCAAAATTGGAAGTCTGTTTCTGATTGTAAATTCGGAACCATTTGTTTTTCTAGTGAAAACTTTGAACAAACTGTAAATGAAGTAGGAGATGGTGGAGGTTTTTATATAGCTAAAAAGGGAGGGTTATTTTCAATTTCTTCTTCTCCCAAAGACACCACTATTAATCTCGATAACTATTGTCATCCTGGTGGACCATTATTTATATCTTCTTGTGTCGATACAAAAGTAGAACGATTTGATGCAAAAAAAAGAATACTCAATATCCAAGATAGTACAGAATACGCATCGGAAATTGGAATTATGACAAACCAATTTTTAATCATGCTTGGACAAAATTATTCTTCTCAATCAGATAAAAATATCCTTGACCAAATCCTCTCGACTTTTAAGTTTGTGGATCAAGTTGATCAGAATTCCTGCTTAAATGATTCTGAATGCGGCGTAAATATATGTGATTGTAAAGCTGATTTAGAAAAAAATATCTTAGTTAAGGATAAAATCTGCACGAGATATTGTCCTGGAATACCCAAATGTATTTCTTCGAAATGTATCTTAATAAAGTAAACCAAATACCATTTGACTTTACTTTATGCGTTTTGTATGATATATTAGTTTTTTTACTCCCCGTCATGTGTACTGGGGTTTTTGTTGTTAATAAAATATTATTTCCATCTACTCGATGAGCAAAACTATTAAATCAAATATTTTACCCCGCAAAAGTTTATTCCTCGGAAGGAAAGATGAATTTCTTGAAAAGTTTAACCTGATCGAGGTTCAAAAAAATAGTTGGGCTGAATTTATTGATGTTCGATTAAAAGAAATTTTTAATGAGTTCTTTCCTATCGACGATTATACTAAGAAAAAATTCACGATCTACTTTGAAGACCTATATTTTGGTGAACCAAGATATGACATTGACCTCTGTAACAAAAAAAAGTTAACCTATGATACTCCTGTTTATTTGAAATTGAGATTAGTAAACAAAAAAACCAATAGCGAAAAAAAACAAGATATATACTTCTTTAATCTTCCAAAGATGACCGATCGAGGCACTTTTATTATCAATGGTATTGAAAGAGCCATTATCAATCAGATCGTCCGCTCCCCTGGAGTTTACTTTACCGCTGAAATTGATAAAACAACCGGTTTAACTTTATACAACGCAGAGATAAGACCATATATTGGAGCTTGGCTTGATATGACGATCAATAAGAATGGTTTGATCGAAATGAAGATCAATAAAAAAAGAAAGTTTCTATCAACGGTTTTTCTGAAAATTTTTGAAAATGACAGTGAAAACGACATTATCAACTACTTTAGTGATATTGACCGAAGTTTGGTTGAGAAATATCTTATTCCGACTCTTAAAAAAGATCAAACCAAAAATAAAGATGAGGCAGTTTTGGAAATATATCGAAAAATTAGACCAGGCGAACCCTTGATCTTGGAAAATGCCTACGAAACCATAAATAATCTTCTTTTTAATCAAAAAAGGTATTCTTTAGCCGATGTTGGAAGATATAAAATTAATAAAAAGCTTGGGCTTAATCTTGAAATAAAAAAAGAAAATCGTTTATTAACTAAAGAAGATATCATTGCCTCTATTAAGTACTTATTAACACTTACTCAAAACAAAGGTGAATTTGATGATATTGATCATCTAGGTAATCGAAGACTTCGAACGGTCGGAGAGTTGATAAGTCTATATGGAATCAGAGTTGGAATGGTCCGCGTTGAACGAGAAATAAAAGAAAGAATGAGCTTGATTTCAGGTGAAGAATTAAATGTTTTACCAAGTCAGGTTGTCAATTCAAAACCATTGATCGTCGCAATCAATTCATTTTATAGAACTAGTCAATTATCAACTATCGTTGATCAGACCAATCCGTTATCAGAACTTGATAATTTAAGAAGGATTACAGTTGGTGGACCCGGTGGTATTGAAAAAGAAAGAGCCTCGTTCTCAATTCGTGATATTTCTTCCTCTCAGTATGGAAGAATCTGTCCGATCAGAAGTCCAGAAGGTCCAAATATTGGTGTTGTTACCTACATGGCTCTTTACGCTAAGGTAAATAAATATGGCTTCTTGGAAACTCCTTACAAAAAATTAGTTAAAGAAAAAAACAGCGGTAAAATAAGAGTTAAAATATCGGATGAGATTGTCTATTTACAAGCAGATGATGAAGAAAAATATTTTATTACTTCCGGAGATGCTAATACAGATGAAAAGGGCTATTTAACCGATCAAATGGTTACAGCTCGTCACGAAGGTGACTTAATTGAAACATCGGTTGATAAAATTGATCTGATAGATGTTTCTCCTCGCCAAGTATTGGGAGCATCGGCATCTCTTATTCCTTTCCTTCAAAATGATGATGCCTCGAGAGCTTTGATGGGTTCCCACATGCAATGTCAAGCTGTACCATTGATAACACCTGAAGCACCTATCGTTGGAACTGGTCTAGAAGAAAAAGTCAGTATATCTCTAGGAAGAACAATTAAAGCAGTCGAAGATGGTGTCGTAGAATATGTCGACGGACAAAAAATAGTCTATAAAGGAAAAAGTGGTAAAACATATGAATATAACTTAGAAAGATTTACTCGTACGAACAAAAATGTTTCTTTTGATCAAAGACCAACGGTTAGCCCTGATCAAAAAATAAAAAAAGGTGAAATAATCATTGATGGTCCTTCAACCGATCGAGGTCGATTGGCACTAGGTAAAAATTTATTGGTCGCCTATTCTTCATTAAATGGATTAGGTTACGAAGATGGTTTTGTTATTTCTGATAGATTAGTGAAAGAAGATATTCTAAGCTCAATTACAATGGAAGAGTTTATTGCCGATGTCATTGATACTAAACTTGGACCAGAAGAACTTACTCGCGATATCCCAAATATTCGAGAAGAAATTCTACAAAATTTGGATAAGGAAGGATTGATCACTATTGGAACTGGAGTAAAGGGTGGAGATGTGTTAGTTGGTAAAGTAGCTCCAAAAGGTGAAAAAGAATTGACCGCTGAAGAAAGATTACTTCGAGCCATCTTTGGAGAAAAAGCTAAAGACATTAAAGATACGTCGCTTCGAATGCCATATGGAAAAAGAGGATCAGTCGTTGGTATTGAAACCATCAATGGAAAGAAAGATCCAAACGAACTAGAGCCAAGTGTTTTACAAAGAATTATAGTAAATACCGCTCAACTGAGAAAAATAACCGTTGGAGATAAATTGGCAGGACGACATGGAAATAAAGGTGTTATTTCAAAAATTCTACCAGCTTGGGACATGCCTTATCTAGCCGACGGTACACCAGTTGATGTTATATTATCTCCTCTTTCAATTCTTTCCCGTATGAATTTGGGCCAGTTGTTCGAAAACTTGATGGGCGTAATTGCAAAACATACAAATACCGATATTTCTATTCCTGTTTTTGAAAAAATCAAGGAAGACTTCATTTCAAACGAACTTAGAAAATCCGGCCTACCTATTGATAATAAAGTAACTTTGTTTGACGGACAAACAGGTTTGCCGTATGAGCGAAAGGCCCTCGTCGGAACAAGTTACATTATTAAGCTGATTCACATGATCGAAGATAAGTTCCATGCCAGGTCAGTCGGACCTTACTCTTTAGTCACACAACAACCATTGGGAGGAAAATCACAATTAGGAGGTCAAAGATTTGGGGAGATGGAAGTCTGGGCTTTAGAGGCACATCGCGTTCCATATACTTTGCAGGAGTTATTAACGATTAAAAGTGATGATGTCCGTGGACGAACTAAAGCTTTTGAATCTATTATCAAAGGTATTGATATTCCACAATCATCAGTTCCAGAATCATTCCATGTGCTTGTTAAAGAACTGAATGCGCTGGGGTTATCGATTGACTATGCAAAATAAGTTAAAAGTTAAAATTTAAAAGTCAAAATTGAAAGTTAAAAATAAAAAGTTTAAAACTTTTGACTTTTTACTTTAATCTTTGAATTTTGCCTTTTGACTTTTGAATTAATTTGGAGTTTGTAATTTAAAATTTAGAATTTTTATTTATGGAAGATATTAATACAGTAGATTTTTCCGGACTCCGGATTACTTTTGCCTCACCAGAAAAGATTATTAAGTGGTCCCATGGAGAAGTAATCAAACCGGAAACAATCAATTACCGAACATTTCGAGCTGAAAAAGACGGTCTTTTTGATGAAAGAATTTTTGGACCGACAAAAGACTATGAATGTTATTGTGGGAAATATAAAAGAATGCGTTATAAGGGAATTGTTTGTGATCGTTGTGGAGTTGAAATTACAACTTCGGCTGTCCGCCGAGAGCGAATGGGTCATATTAAATTAGCATCTCCAATTGCTCATATTTGGTATTTTAAAGGAACATCTTCAACTCTCAGTATTATTTTAGACGTTCCTCCACAAGCCTTAGAAAGAGTTATTTATTACGCGCTTTATTTAGTTAAGGAAGTTGATAAGGATGGTCAAAAAAATACTTTAAAAACTATTGATGAACTACAAAAAGTTGAATTAAAAAAAATTGAAGAAGACTTTGTTAAAAAAGAAGAGGAAATTAATCTAAGTTTTGAAAAACAATATCTACAATTAGAGAAAAAAATAGCCCATAAAGAACAATGGGAAATTGCCAAACAAGAAGTAGAATTCAAAAAAAGAGAACAGTTAAAACTGTTATCAAATGAACAAACCGATACAAAAACAAAAAAATCAGCTTATTTTGAAAGAGTTTCAAAAATCGCCCGATCAATTAGACCATTTGATGTTATTGAAGAAGATGACTATCTATTCTTTAAAGAAAATAACGTTGCAGATTTCTTAAATGTTGGGATGGGTTCGGAAGTTTTATATGAAATTCTTTCAAACTTTGATCTTGCTAAGCATTATGCGCGAACACTTGAGCTATTAAATGAAAGCAAGGGTGAAAAAAGAAATAAACTACTCAAAAAAGCCCGAGTACTTGAAGCTTTCATAAAAGCAAAGATCGATCCTAAATGGATTGTCCTAACTGTACTTCCTGTTATCCCTCCAGATTTACGTCCAGTCGTTCAATTGCCTGGAGGAAAGTTTGCTACTTCTGATTTAAACGATTTTTATCGACGAGTAATTAATCGAAATAATCGTTTAAAACAATTAATCGATCTTGGAGCCCCTGAAATTATTTTAAGAAATGAAAAGAGAATGCTTCAGGAAGCTGTTGATTCATTAATTGATCTTCAAAAATCACGAGGTAAAAGTCGCTCAACAGGTTCTAATACTAAAGTTCAAAAGTCATTATCTGATATTCTAAGAGGTAAACAAGGTCGATTCAGACAGAATTTATTGGGTAAACGAGTTGATTATTCAGGCCGTTCAACTATTGTTGTTGGTCCAGAACTCAAACTTAATCAATGTGGTCTACCTCGAGAAATGGCTTTGGAATTATTTAAACCATATCTTTTACATGAAATTATAATTCGTGGATTAGCTCCAAATATTAAGAGTGCTAAATTATTCCTAGAAAAGAAAGATCCAGTCGTCTATGATATTTTGGAAGTGATCACTAAAGATCACCCAGTTCTCTTGAATCGTGCTCCGACTTTACACAAACTATCTATCTTAGGTTTTTATCCGGTTTTGACCGATGATAATGCTATAAAACTTCACCCAGCTGTATGTTCAGGTTATAACGCTGACTTTGATGGAGATGCAATGGGTGTATTTTTACCACTATCAAAAATGGCGATCGAGGAAGTCAAGCAGAGAATGTTTCCTTACCACAATTTACTCAAACCGTCTGATGGCTCACCTATCGTTCTTCCAAATAAAGAAATGGCCCTTGGTTGTTATTACCTAACAACAATTGACAGCCACATGGACACTGAGACTCTTGAAGACTTGAAATTTTTTGCAACAGAAAATGAAGCAATGAGGTTTCAAGCCATTGGAAAAATAAAACTACGCCAACCTATAAATGTTGGAATTGGCGGAAAAATAATCAAAACTACTGTTGGTCGTATCATCTTTAACCAAGCCCTACCAACTGAACTTAAATTTGTTAATGAAGAAGTGAAGGCTTCTGATTTAAAGAATATCGTTGTTGCCGCCATGAAAATATTTGAAAATGAAAAAGTCGGAGAGTTGATTGATAAATTAAAAGAGATTGGTTTCTGGGCTTCAACAATTGCCGGAGGACTTTCCCTTTCAATATTTGACTGTCATATAATTCCAGAAAAAAATACGATTATTCACGAGACTGAAAAAGAGATCGAAAAAATTACTAAAAATTTTGAGGAAGGTTTATTGACTTCAGACGAAAAAAAACGTTATTCTAATAAACTTTGGATCGATGTTACCGAAAAATTAGCCGATAAAACTTGGGCCGCTCTAGACGAAGAAAATCCAGTAAAGATAATTATTAAATCTGGAGGAGCGAGAGCTTCTAAGGAACAGTTGAAACAATTAGCCGCTATGAAAGGACTCGTTGTTGATCCTATGGGAAAAATCATTGAAGTTCCTACTAAATCTAACTATCGCCAAGGTCTATCTATTTTTGAATATGTAATCTCAGCACGAGGAGCTCGAAAAGGTTTGACCGATTCAGCTTTAAAAACTGCCGATGCTGGATATTTGACACGTCGATTGGTCGATACATCTCACGATATGATCGTCCGAGAAGAAGATTGTTTAGTTAAAGAAGGATTAACAATAGCAACCACAATGTCCCGAGGAGAAAAATTTAAAGAAAGAATCAAAAACAGATTTATTCTAAACAATTTAGCAAATGAAAAAGGCGAGGTTTTGATTAAGGCCAATGAATTGATTGATAATGAAATTATTGCTTTGATTGAAAAGAACAATATCACTAAAGTAGTTGTCCGCTCACCTCTTTACTGTGCGTCCCCATATGGAGTCTGTCAAAAATGTTACGGAACAGATCTATCTACAAATAAAATTGTAGAAATTGGTGTTCCAGTTGGAGTTATGGCAGCTCAATCGATTGGTGAACCGGGAACCCAGCTAACAATGCGTGTCCGACACTTTGGAGGTATCGTTATTTCCGACGTAACTCAGGGTCTACCTCGGGTTGAAGAACTACTCGAAACAAGAACACCAAAAATTGTCTCCCCGATTGCAGAAATTGCTGGTCGAGTAGCCGTTGTTGAAGATACTGAAAAAGAGATCTACGATATCACCATTTCCGCTCTCAGTAAGGACTCAACAATTCAAGAACAAAAATTTACGATTCCAAAATCCCAAAAATTAAAGATCAAAGATGGTGATTTGATCAGTGTTGGGGCAGCGTTGTCTGAGGGTTATCTAGATATTGATGATATTTTAGCTATCAAAGGTTTGAGGTCAGCTCAAATATATCTATTAGATGAAATTCAAGACGTATACGAATCACAAGGAATCGCAATTCACGACAAACATTTCGAAGTTATTATTCGAAAAATGAGTGATAAAGTTATTATTGAAGATGAAGGAGATACTTCACTCATTAAAGATGAGGTCGTCTCAAAGATCAGATTCACTGAAGAAAATAAAAGAGTACTGTCCAAAGGTGAGCGACCAGCCTCAGGAAAAGTTTCCATTCTTGGAATTACTAGAGCTGCCATTCACACTGACTCTTGGCTATCGGCTGCATCATTTGAACAAACAACTAGTGTTCTATCTTCAGCTGCTATCAAGGGCCAAACAGATTACTTGTTAGGACTGAAAGAAAATGTTATAATTGGCAGGTTAATACCAGTCACGAGCGAGTTAATTAGTAAATATTACGGTAAGTTTGCAAATCAATATGCCAACAATCAACCAACTGATAAAAAGGAAGAGAAAAAACAGGATTAAGAAATCCAAGTCTATCGCTCTCAAAATGAGTTTCAACTCATTGAAAAGAAGATATAACAAGACCAATAATCCACTAAAGCGAGGTGTTTGTACTGTCGTCAAGACCATGACGCCAAAAAAACCTAACTCAGCCCTTCGAAAAGTTGCTAGAGTTAGACTGTCAAACAAAATGGAAGTGACCGCCTATATTCAAGGGGTAGGTCATAATCTTGCCGAACATTCTATCGTCCTTGTTAAAGGTGGAAGAGTGAAAGATTTACCAGGAGTAAAATATCATATTGTCCGTGGAAAATTTGACGCAGCAGGAGTTGATAAACGAACTAGCTCAAGATCAAAATACGGAACAAAAAAACCAAGGGTTAAAAGTGCTTAATATTTATGCCAAGACATAGTTATAAAAAAAGAGTATTTAAAAAAGATAAACTTTTTGACAGTATTGAAGTGGCCAAATTAATCAACTATATAATGATTAACGGAAAAAAATCAGTGGCCGAAGGACTTGTCTATAAGATGATGGATGAATTAAAAAAACAGTCTGATGAACCTTTAAAATTATTACATCTAGCTATTGAAAACGTTGCTCCTATTCACGAAGTTAAAGCTCGCCGTCTTGGAGGTGCTTCTTATTTAGTTCCAACCGAAGTTAGAAGAGAGAGAAAATTAAAACTAGCTTTAAATTGGATCATTGATGCCGCAAAAGCTCGTACCAACAAAGAATTTCATACATTTGATAAAAAATTATTGGTTGAAATTGTTGAAGCTTCTAAAAATCAGGGGGCTGCTATAGCAAAAAAACTACAAACTGAAAAATTAGCAGATGCCAACAAAGCATTCTCACATTTAAAATGGTAATATGGCTCAGCAACCTGTTGTCACAAAAAATCGCGATGTTCCCTTAGATAAAATTCGTAATATTGGCGTGATCGCACATATCGATTCTGGCAAAACAACAACAAGTGAAAGATTCCTTTTTTATACCGGAAAAACCTATAAGATTGGAGATATTGATGATGGTGATACGCAACTTGACTGGATGCCTCAGGAACGAGAAAGAGGTATCACGATCGTTTCAGCCGCTACAACTACCTTTTGGAATGGTAATAGAATTAATATCATCGATACTCCGGGACACGTAGATTTTACAGCTGAGGTTGAACGATCTTTGCGAGTTTTAGATGGTGGTGTGGTCGTATTTGATGCCGAGGAAGGTGTTCAAAGTCAATCAGAAACAGTTTGGCGCCAAGCCGATAAATATAAAGTTCCCCGTATCTGTTTTATTAATAAAATGGACAAGCTTGGAGCTGATTTTGAAGCAACCGTTGAAGAGATTAAAGATAGATTGGGAGCAAACCCAATTATAATGACCGTTCCTATTGGAAAGGAATCTGAATTTAAAGGAGTTATTGACCTTCTCACTTTGAAAGCTAAAATTTGGGATCAAGATCCACAAGGTATTAAGTATACGATCACTGATGAAATTCCAGCTGATCTAAAAGATAAAGTCGTAAAATATCGTGCAAAAATGGTCGAACAAATAGCCGAACACGACGATAAACTTTTGAGTAAATATTTAAACGGCGAAGAAATTACAGTTGAAGAATTAAAGACAACCTTACGAAAAACAACTATTGCTTATAAAACCGTTCCTGTTTATTGTGGTACCTCACTACGTAATAAAGCTGTCCAACCGGTGCTTGACGCAATTGTTGACTTCTTGCCTTCGCCTCTTGACTTAAAAGAGATTGTAGGAATTAATCCGAGTACCAAACTTGAAGAAAAACGATCTCTTAATCAACAAGAAACATTTACAGGACTCGCCTTCAAGATTCAGCTTGATCCTCACGTTGGAAAGCTAACTTACGTCAGAATTTATTCCGGTGTTTTAAAATCAGGCACTTATATCTATAATGTTAATAGGAATAAACAAGAAAGAGTTAGTCGAATATTACTGATGCATGCCAACAATCGCGAAGAGATTGATAAGGCTTATGCCGGAGAAATTATTGCTGTCATCGGACCAAAAGATAGTAAGACCGGAGATACATTGTCTGACCAAGATCATCCAATAATTCTTGAACAAATTGTCTTCCCAGAGCCGGTTATTTCGCTTGCAATTGAACCCACCACTAAAGCTGATCAAGAAAAATTATCTTTTGCTCTCCAAAGATTAGCTGAGGAAGATCCGACCTTTAGAGTTAAGGTTGATCACGAGACCAATCAAACAATTATGTCTGGAATGGGTGAGCTTCATTTGGAGATATTAGTTGATCGTATGAAGACAGAAATGGGTATGAATGTCACGGTTGGAAAACCTCAAGTGGCCTATAAAGAGACCATCACGAAGGCTGCAAATGATGTTGAAGTAAAATATATTAAACAGACTGGAGGACATGGTCAATATGGACACTGTGTTATCAATGTTGAACCTCTCGCCCGAGGCGAGGGAGTAAAATTTGTTAATAAAATTAGAGGCGGATCGATCCCATCAGAATTTATTCCATCAGTTGAAAAAGGTGTAATGGAGGCAACCGAAAAAGGTGTACTTTTAGGTTATCCTATTACAGATCTTCAAGTCACACTCGTCGATGGAAGTTATCATGATGTAGATTCGTCTGACATTGCTTTTAAGATCGCCGGATCAATGGCCCTACACGCGGCAGTCAAACAGGCCGGTCCAACTTTAGTTGAACCGATCATGAAATTAGAGGTAACTATTCCTGAAGCTTTTATGGGCGTTGCTATCGGTGATATTTCTTCAAAGAGAGGAAAAATTTTAGGAACTGAAAAAAGAAGTCGGGCCGTCGTCATCAAAAGCCATGTTCCCCTATCAGAACTTTCCGGATATGCAACAATTATTAGATCATTAACTGAGGGACGAGGAGTCTTCTATATGGAACCAAGTCATTACGAAGAAGTACCAAAGAACGTCATTGCATTAATGCTTAAGAAATAATCTTGCTTTGTGTCATTCCCGCGTAGGCGGGAATCCAGACTAAATATACCTTATAATTAGAGAATGAATATATTGGTTTTCTCTGACACTCATCTTTACCTCCCCTTTGACCAAAAAAAATTTAACTTCCTCAAAAAAATCATTAATGAATCTGATCAAGTAATTATTAATGGTGATTTTTTTGATGATTATATGATCAGCTTTAGTGATTTTATCCAATCATCATGGAATCAGCTTTTTCCATTACTAAAAGAAAAAAAAGCTATTTATATTTTTGGAAACCATGATTTGGAAAAATTTTCTGACAAAAGATTAAGCTTATTTTCTGATCTTCAGGTAAATAATTATCAATTAACTTTAAACAATAAAATATTTAATTTTGAACATGGACATAAAACCAGACCCACTCCGGACACCAAATTTAATTTAGATTGGAAAACTAAACATTATGGAATGGTGATAGTGCATCTCATCCGTTACTTATTCACAAAAATGTTTGCGAAATCCGCTGTAATAATTATGTATGGGCGTAATAACAACGGTTCGAAACAATATATGAAAACAAACTACCAGATCAATAATAATCATTATTACGTGATAGGTCATAATCATTTTGGTGAAGTTGATGAAAAAAATCATTTTGCCTGCTCCGGCGCAATTCTATACGGATTCGCCCAATATCTAACAATTGACTCAATTTCTGGGGAAATTAAACTTCATGAAGAGTGGTACGAATAAAAATACTTTAATTAATTAAAGTATTTTTATTAAATTCCCCTTATTTTTTTACGCTCAATTTCAAATTTTTGCCGCCAAGCAGATTTCCAATTTGTTCCATAAGTTCCCGGTTCACGAAAAAATAACTCTTCAAAAAAGCCTTTTATCTTTTCGTTTCCAATAAGACCCTCTAAAATATTTTTAATTTCTTTACCTTCGAACATTATTGAGTGAAATTTAGCAATCGTCCGAGAAGAAACTTTAAGGACATCTGATATAACAAGATAATTAATATCTTTGATTAGTAGATAAATTATCGCCACCCTTTTTGCAATCATTATCTTTTCTGTTGAAGATAATAATTCTTCCATTATTCCTGCAAACCTTTCTTCCTCATCCATATTGGAAATTATCTCAAACATTAAAAAATAAAGTTTTTTCAAAACTTTACCTTCAACTCGATATTTAGAAATTCTGGTCATATTAATGACTTTAATTAATTAAAGCTTTCTAAGTCAACCGCTTATAACCTACAAAAGTAATACTATGGATTATTGGAGCAATATATTTTTAATGATAGGTATCTGATCTTACCAGCCACATATTTTTTTTAAAAATAAGGAAAAATTTACAAATATTGCATTTAAAACACTTTAATTAATTAAAGTATTTGTAACAAAAAATATTTATTTTTTGTTTTACTTCTATGTATTTCAAATTTTTTAACAACAAATAATTTCTGAAAATCGGAGTATTTTAAAGTCAAGCGATGAGCCTGAAATTCTGTAACTCTCTAGGAA
>CABIKN020000026.1 GCA_902200405.1 Candidatus Roizmanbacteria bacterium
CTAAAAACTGGTAATACTTTCAGTATGCTCTAAAATTTATTGAGGAGCAAGTCTATTAATTAAATAATTAAAATGATATTTTTTTCCGGAAAAGAACTATCCCAAAAAATCACTTATTTAAAAAGCCAAGGGAAAGAACTTAATCTATCAATCAATTATCCAAAAAAATTTGAGTTTTTTGTCAAATTTTATATTTCAATGTTTGGGATTCCGGAAATTGGCTTTCAAGAAAGATTTAATTTTTTTCAAAGATGTATAAAAGGGCTTAGCGGCAAAATTTTTATTGATGCCGGTTGTGGTAATGGAGCTTATTCAAGATTTATGGCTAAAAAATATCCTCAAAGTAAAATAATTGCTTTTGATTTTGAAAAAAAATTAGTAACACTCGCTAAAGAACTAACTAATCAAAAAAGAATTAACTTTTTTACTCATGATCTCACAACAAATAATGGTAGATTATTAAAACAAGCTGACATTGTTTGGTCGCTTGATGTTCTGGAACATATAAAAGATTATGAAAAAGCCGTAAAAAATCTCACCTTAATGGTCAAAAAAAATGGTTATTTAATTTTACATGTTCCCCTTATTAACCAACGACGCTGGTTTGGTTATTTTAACGATTGGACACATGAAACTCATGAACGTGAAGGCTTTGAAAAAAAACAAATTACTAATTTATTAAAGGGCTTTCAAATAATAAAAGAGGTTAATACTTTTGGATCAATTGGTTCTTTTATCTGGGAGCTTAATATTATTTTATTTAAATATCTACCGCCAGTCGGAGCGCTTCTTTTTCCTCTCTTGAGAATGATGTTGTATTTTGATAGACTGATTTCATCAAAAAAATATAATTGTCTTGGAATTTTAGCTCAAAAATTATGAAAAATAATAATGAAATTGTTTCAATTGTCATTCCTACTAAAAATTCTGCTGGTTTTCTTGATAGTTGTTTAAAAAATATTCGCCTGCAATCATACCCTAAAATAGAAATAATTATTGTTGATAGCAAATCCACTGATAATGTAGAAGAGTTAGCAAAAAAATATAAAGTCCGATTTTTAACTTACATTCCAAAGGTAGAAAAAGGCATTTTTGACGCTCCGCATAAAAGAAATTATGGAATGGCCAAGGCAAAAGGTAAATATGTCTACTGGCTTGACGCTGACATGACTTTGCCTAAAAATCTTATTGCGGAAGCAGTTGAGTTATGTATCAAAGGTGCAGATGCGGTTATATTACCGGAAGATTCTTTTGGAGTCGGCATTTGGTCAAAAGCAAAACAATTAGAACGGAGATGTTATTGGAATGACCCAACAATGGAAAGTCCACGTTTTTATAAAAAATCTGTCTGGGAAGATATTGGAGGATTTGACTTGTCACTGGGCGCAGGTGGAGATGATATTGATTTGACTCAAAAACTATTGGAAAAGAATTACGTTATTAAAAGAGCAAAAAATATCGTTCTTCATAACGAAGGAAATTTGACATTAAGAAACACTATAAGAAAACATTTTATGTATGGCAGGGAAATGTTTAATTATTTTAAAAAAAGACCAAGATCATGGATTGCTACATATAATCCAATAAAATTTTCATATTTTAGTCATTGGAAATTGTTTATTGGACACCCTGTAGAAGCAATTCTTTTTATCTTTATGAGAACTCTCGAATATATAGCTGGTTTTGTAGGATTAATATATTCATTTTTTAGTTTTAGAAACAAAAAATCAACTTTTAAAAACATCGAAAAATCTGACTATTCTGATTATTTGTTTCAGTATTACGCTACTTCAATACCTCAATTATTAAAAAAATATCTTGATAGCACCAAATATAAATCACTTCTTGATTTGGGTTGTGGAGATGGATCGATGTTATATTCTTTGAAAAAGAACGGATATTTTAAAGGTAAAAAAATTTATGGTGTAGATTTATCACCGAAAAGTATTGAGCTCGTCAAAAAAATAGATCCTAAAATTCATGCCTATGTTGACGATGTTGAAAATATTAAGAACATTAAAAATAACAGTGTGGATTTTATTATTTCGACGATGGTCATCGAACATGTTGACGATAAAAAATTATTAAAAACAATTGATAAAGTTTTAAAAAATAAAGGTGTTGCCTATATTACAACTGTTTTTAAAAAACCTTACGGATGGTATTACAACAGAAGGGATGGTAAATGGGTCATGGATGTGACACATCTGAGGGAATATGCAAAAGATGAAGAATTGATGGATTTAATAGACAAGAAGAAATTTTTAATCCTTGAATCAAAAAAAAGCTTAATATGGTTTCCAGTGGCAGATTTTATAACCAGACGTCTTATGATCAAAAATAGAAAATTTTTTGAAGAAAATTCTTTTTTTAATTTAATACATAAAATTAAAATTCCTGTTATTGGTTATTATGAATGGGAAATTGTCTTAGAAAAAAATGATGAAAGTTAATTTTAACTTCAATATAAAAAAGGTGTTCAGTAAAAAGTTTTATAGGATATTTTTTTTTGTATTTTTATTAGGAATAATAGTCTTCATATCTAGAAAATTTTTGTTTTTTGAAGGAATAATCTTATATGGAGAAAATTTAAGTTCAAATAATTATTTATTATATTTGAAAGATAATCTTCGGGCCTGGGGAGAGTATACAACCCTCGGTCATTCAAATATCGGTTTTCCAACTACTTATGGGAATAACCCTATTTTTTTTGTAAATAATGGCTCTACTATTATTAGATGGTTGTCTTTTAAAACTATCTTATATTTTATATTTGGTAATTTTGAATCAAAAATATACATTTTATTTTCTATTATCTTTCCATTGCTTGGAATGTATTATTTTGCCAAGCATTGGTTTAGCCAATTAAATATAAATAAATCTTTGATACCTTGGCTCAGCTTCATTTCTGCTTTTTTATATGCCTTTAATGTTCATATTGGTTATCGAATTTTTGCCGGTCATATTACTTATAATTACGGCTTTGGACTTTTACCCCTCTATTTATTATTTATTTTTAAATCATCGGAAATAAATAATCGGTACAAAAAAATCTATATATTAATTTCTGGGATTATCCTGGGTACCATGTTTTGGTTAATGCCCCATATAATGTATATGCTGCCTTTGATTATTGGTTTTTACATAATTCTATATATATTTGATAAAAAAAGTTGGATATTAATTGTCAATATAATAATTTCTTACATAATCGGATTTCTACTGAATATTGATTCTTGGTTACCTGCTCTAATCTATAAAGAAACATACCCTTTAATCGATAATTTCTTTTATAACCTGAGTTCTTATTATGGCTCGTCTGCCGCTTCGACATTTTACAATATTATTACGGCCACAGCGATGGCTGAAAAAACATGGTTTGACCCAAATCTTTTTGAAAGACTATCAAAAATTAGGTTAATCTTTCCTATTATGGCTTCTCTTGGCTTCATCTATAGTTTATTTTTAGAAAAGGATAAAAGAAAATCTATTTTTATATTCTTTATTACTTGTATAGGCATAATTTTTTCTATGGGAGTTAATTATCCATTTGAAAAATTAAATGTTTTTCTTTTCGAAAATGTTTTTCTTTTCAAACCATTCAGGGATCCCAGTAAATTTTTTATGTTGTATGTTTTTGGTTTAGCTATATTCATTCCTTATCTATTGATATTAATTAATAAAATATCAAAAAAATTATTATTATTTTTCTTTATTTTAATTCCAATTTTTACTATATATTCTAATCCTATTTTTTTTTCCGGAAACTTTAATAATGCAATCATTCCATTTAATTATCCTGATAAATATAATCAGCTAAATAAATTTTTATCAAAAAATAGTGGTGACTTTAGAATCGCTATTTATCCTAACGATCAAAGGGTGGGGAATTATGACTGGTATTCAAAATCTAGTAATGGTTCTCCTTATTATAATTTCATAACTTCATACTTTCCGTTAACTAAAAGTGTAGCCAATTCAAACCGAACCATTAGCGATTATTCATCAAGATATCTTGATTATTTAGAGAGTAATTTAAATGACGATTGGACAATTGAGAGACTGGGTAACGAAAAAGTCAGGTATTTAATTATAGACAAAAGTCTTCCAGGATTTCAAATTAGAGAAGATACATTTAATAAAAACCGCAATCTTCAAAAAATAAGCAATATTAATGGATTTAGTATTTTTGAAATGAAAAAATATAATAATAAAAAAATCAGAGAATTGTCAGCCGTTTATTATTATGGAGATATTAAAGGTATAAAAAATCTTCCGGCAAATTTAGCCCTTATCAATTTAGGTTTAAACAAAACAACAGACATATTAGCAAAAAATTATTCTGATCAAATTGTTTTGTTTGATAGCAATTTAGAAGATGTTTTTTATTCTTCGCTCAATAAATATAACTTTTCCTTTTTCCCTCATGTTAGATTTACAAAAAATGGTACTAAGGAATTTTACGTGCCGGGGGAATATTTAAGAGATCTGACCTTAAAAGGGATCAGTTTTTATAATCCGGAAATTATCGCAACCAATGGCGGTAATAAAATCAGTAAAACAAGTAATTTACTAAAAGGAAAATACAAAATTTTATTAAGTTCTTTAAATTATGAAAATCTTTTTACTAATGCCATTAAGGTTACTGTTGATAATATTCCAATAACACGAACTAACTTTAGCAAGAAAAATAACACGTTTGAGTGGATAGATTTTGGTGAAGTAGAAATCAAAAAAGACAAACCGGCAATTTCGGTAGAAAACCTGGAAGATAATTCTTTTTATCTTGATTATTTATTAATCATTCCTGTTGACCAATATAAAAAAAGCCAAAAAAATTTTTATTCGGCGATTAAATCAAAACAAATTATCACTTTTGGAGAATCTGAACAGTTTAATAACGATTCATTGAAACAAAACCAAAAATCAATCTATATGTTTAGCCAGAGTTTTTCACCATACTGGAAGATTTGTGATCGTCCTGTTTTTAGAGTAAATTTTTATGGAACTGGAGTTGCCTGTGATAATACAAAAAACTTGAATCCTCAATTTAAACCAGATTTTCTTTACAAATTCTCTATTGTCCTATCTGGGACTTTTCACTTACTAATTTTCTGGCTAATAATAAGATTTTTAAAATCTGAAAAAAAACATGAAAATAGGAGTTAACTCGCGGATATATCAAAGTGAAAACACCGGTGTACCTTATTACATTGAGTGTCTTTATAATAAGCTTTTAGAAATCGATCAGGCGAATGGCTATGTTTTTTTTCAAACTCAGCGAAACAAGACAATTGATAAAACAAAAACTATCAATTTACCAAAAAATTATTTCAGCGCTTTTTTATTTGATAACTTCTTAATTAATAAACTAATCAGTAAAGAAAAAATTGATATTTTTCATGGACCGGCTCATATTCTCCCTTTTTTTAAAAAAAATAATGTTAAGTATATCTTAACTATCCACGACCTATCTTTTTTAATATTTAGGAAAAACGAGTCCACTCTGTTTAATATGTATTATAAGTATGCTCTCCCAAGATCTCTTAAAAATGCTGATGTAATTATTGCTGACTCTCAAAATACTAAGAAGGATATAAAAAGATTTTATCATGTTGCTGACAGTAAAATAAAGGTAATTTATTTAGGCGTGAATGATATTTATTTTTCTCCAAAAAAGACAAAAAGAATAATTAAAGATCAATATTTTTTTTCCCTAACTACTCACCCCAAAAGAAAAAATATTTACCGTGTACTGGAGGTCTTTGCTGATAATAAAAATCTATCCGATTACAAGTATGTCATTGCTGGATTAATTGATGATAAACAACTTTTATTGTTAGAAAACAAAATTAAGGAATTGAAATTAGATAATAGAGTAATCATATTTAGTTATGCAACTGAAGAACAGTTAAAAAATTTATATCAATATGCCAAATTTTTTATTTATCCATCCTTATATGAGGGTTTTGGTTTACCGGTACTGGAGGCAATGACCTGTAAATGTCCGGTTATAAGTTCTAATAATAGTTCTTTAATTGAAATAAACCCGAGTAAAGATTGGTTAGTCAACCCATATAACAATCAAGATATATCTGATAAAATTAATAAAGTGCTTTTTTTATCCGAAAAAAAGAGAGCAGAATTATTAAGCAACAATTACAATTGTGCTAAAAAATTTACTTGGGAAAAGACAGCCAGATCTTATTTAAAAATTTTTAATAACTTATGAATAAAAGTTGGTTCAACTATTACAAAAATCATAACAGTGTTGCCCTTTCAAATATATTGTTACATTGGCCATATTTACTAAATATGCTTTTAATAAACCATAAAAAAATATTGGAAATAGGTTGTGGGCCGGCTGATCATTCTGTATTCTTATCATCAGTTTCTCCCCGAACTCAGATATCTCTTCTTGATTACGATAAAAATATAATCAATAGTCTGCGCTCTCGATTATCAAACAAAATAAGTAAATTTTATGTTTGTGATATTACTAGCAAAAAAAACGTGGACCGATTGAAATTTAAAAAAAATGAATTTGATTTAATATATTCTCAAGGTCTAATGGAACATTTTGACAAAAAGGATTTTCAAACCATAATAAAAAATTTCCTACCTTATTCAAAAAAGGTTCTTATAAGTATTCCCGCTGAAAACTATCCTAACCGAGATTTTGGAAATGAGCTGTTGAGAAATAAAAAGAAATTGACAGAGATTATGAAGACTATAAAAAATATTAAATTTAAAATATATAAATATTTTCCGGATATAGGAGTAAGAACAAAGATTATTAAAATTAGAAAAGAAAAAATAGGTTTTTTTAATGCAATATATCTAATTCTATTTGGTTCGCTGCACTATCTAATTGAAGTTGATAGAAGCAACTGAATTATTTTATTTGTTTAAATTTATAAAATTTGTGGATTTTTGAAATAAATAAAATCCATATTTTTGATAAGTAAATCTTTAACAAACTTGTTTTTGGTGACTTTTTCAAAATATTCTTCTTAGATACCGCGAATTTGCTCTCTATAGAATCTAATGTAACGTTTTGATTATTTTCATAAGCTTTAGCATAAACCATAAAAAAATATATAGCATATTGAATTGAAACAATAAGACCTTTTAGCCCATATCTGATTGCACCTTCCAGAAAATATATTTTTAAGAATGTAAATGTCGGGAAAAATATCATCTTCATTCCTATTAGTTTTTCCGAGGCTGATCTTGCGTGCAAAGAAGAATAAGTGTTTAAGTTGTTGATTATACTTTCGGTGTTGTATCTAGAATAATGATAGACCGAATATTCATCGATCGGCGGAAGATAAAGCACTTCATCGGGCTTCACATGAGAGGCAAACTTACCCATTTGATGTATTGTATTGGTTGAAAAATCTAGAGAGTCTTTACGAAAAAAATTTACAGAAACATCAACGGGAACAAATTCCGACTCAGGATCATAAAGCATGGTTTTCCGTTTCTGAACTACTATTTTATATTTTGTCTCAAGAGATATTTTTTTTATCAAGTCTAAACATTTTTTTGGTACTATCTCATCGGCAAAACCCCAAAAAACCCAATCTGTCTTTACATGACTAAAAATAAATTCCGTCTCTTCTTTATTTTCAACAAAAGGTAAATGGGTCTTACGTTTGATTACTTTAGCGCCTAATTTTTCTGCAATTTTAACTGTATTATCTGTACTTGAATCATCAGAAACTATTACTTCTCCATAAGGAAGAAAGCATTTAATCGGATATTTTATTCTTTTTTCTTCATTGTAGGTAAAAATAATAAAAGTAATATTGGATTTAACTTGTGCCATAATTAAGTTATAATTTAAGTTCTCATTATAACATTTCGTTATGATAAATAAAATAAAACGACATTCACTTCCCATAGGTATTTTGGTAATAATTTCTATTCTTGTTCATCATGTCTGGTTTTTTAATCTCTCTCCCATTACTTATGGGGATTGGATGGTAGATTACTTGGAAAAAATAAATGAATATTTTTCATTGCCAGATATATGGACTTCTGACTCCGGTTTTGGCGGGCTTAATTTTGGTATTTCTTTTTGGCCATTTATATTTATTGCCGGCGCTTTGGCTAAATTAAATATAAATATCTATCTTATAGAAAGATTGGTTTTTTTATGGCCAATAGCCTTGCTTCTTCCTATTTTTATGTATTTTCTTTCCTATTATATCCTGCGTTCAAAAATGGCTGCCTTTATCAGCGCCCTCGTGTTTGAATTCAATACCTATCTGATTATTTTGAAAGGGGGGCATCTGACATTGCTTATGGCTATTACATTTACTCCCGTCTTTCTTCTTTTTTTTATAAAAACCCTCAATGAAAAAAAACTAATTTATGCATTGATCGCCTCTTTTTTTGGCTTTGTCATTAGTTTTTACGAATTTCGTATTTTTTATTTAGTCGTCTGGTTGGCCTTTTTTTACACTGTCTATCATTTAATTATTATTGAACGAATTAAAAACTTTAAACAACTAATAAAATTAGGATTTTTTTCAGCTATTCCGGTAGTTTTGGTTATACTTCTTAATCTATATTTTCTTTTAGGAATTTATGGAGCCAGAGTGCTTACCAGCAATTCTGTCTTTAATCAACCTCTTTTTGGCGCTTGGTACATTAAACTAACTAAGGTAATGGCAATTCTCCATTTTGGTTGGACCGGGGGGGAAATAATTCCCTGGAAAATTGAGCCGATTCAATGGCAATTTTTTTTAGTCCCTATCTTAGCTTTTTTAGGTTTTCTTGTCAGCAAAAAGAATAAGCTGATTCCATTCTTTACCTTTTTAGGACTTTTAGGAATATTTTTAACTAAGCAAAATACCCTTCCTTTTCCTGATATTTATCAATGGTTGTTTGATCGTGTCCCCGGTTTTAACGCGTTTCGTGAATCCGGTAAATTTTTGATATACGTTTCATTATCCTACGCTATCTTAATTGGCGCTTTTATTGGTTGGCTATGGCAAAAGGCTAAAGATAAAAAACTAATAGCAATTGCTTCATTTGTAACGATTTTAACGGCTTTACTTTTTTTATGGAATGCCAAACCAATTATAACCGGTGAGCTCGGTACTTTGTTTGTTGAGAGGAAAATTCCAAATGATTATCTTATTGTTAATGATTTTCTCTCAAAACAAAGGGATTATTTTCGAACTTTTTGGATTCCCACAAACTCTCGCTGGAGTTTTCGTCTTAATACCATGTCAATTATAAGTAGTTACAACATTAATCATGATAGTTGGCAATCTTTTGTAGCCGATGGCAATGAAACATATATCAAAAAATATGCCAATCAACTTTTCGATATTTCTGCAATAAAATATGTCATCATCCCTCTTGAAGACAAGGCTAATGATGATAATTTTTTTGCACAGGGTAAACGAAAAGATTTTATTAATCAGGTTAATAAACTAACTTATTTAGAAAAAATTAACATCGGTACAAAAGAAATTATTATATATGAGAACAAAGACTATCGACCACATATTTATCTAACCGAAAAAAAAGAAACTATCTATAAAAATATTCCCTATACAAAAATTGATTATAAATATATAAATCCCACTGAATATAAAATTAATCTAACTAATATTAATAATCCTATATATATTAATTTTTCCGAGAGCTATCATCCAAATTGGAAAATAAGAGTAGGGGATTTCAATTGGTTTAAAGCTATTACAGATAAGAATTATTTTTTGCCGGATAAATATCATTTAGAAAATGATGCAAAACTTAACTCTTTTTTAATTGATCCTAAAAAAATTTGTGTTTCAAATCAGTGTATTAAAAACTCAGACGGTAGTCTTAATATCAAATTAACTCTTTATTTCACTCCGCAATCATATGTATACCTTGGAGGAATAATTAGCCTGTTAACTTTTGTAGGAATAATCGGTTATTTTATTTTTCAAATTGGGAAAGGAATTGTCCGACGGTTTTCTTTACGTAGTTTATCATCTCATCGGTAATTCCGGGATAAACTCCCAGCCAAAAAGCATTGCTCATTATCAAATCAGCATTCTTATGATCGCCAACTATTTTAAAACTCTTTTTACGGTTAATGTAGGCCGGGTGGCGAAGAAGATTGCCGGAAAAAATATTGCGGGTGCCGATCTTGTTTTTTTCCAAGTATTCAGTCAATTCGTTTCTTGTAAAAGGAGCCGAAGGTTTGACAATTAACGGAAATCCGAAATAGCTGACTTCCTCATTTTTATCTTCCTTCATCAAAGTAAAATATTTTTTGTATCGTCTGAAAAATTCATAAAGAATTTTATAATTTTCTTGTCTTTTTTTGATGAATCCAGGAAGTTTCTTAAGTTGGGCAACCCCAATGGCCGCCTGAAAGTCAGTTGACTTTAAGTTGTAGCCAATTTGGGAATAAATATATTTATGATCGTAACCATGAGGTAACTGACCTAACTTCCAACCAAACCGTTTTCTACAGGTATTATCCTTACCCGTATCGCACCAACAGTCGCGGCCCCAATCGCGAAACTGGCGGATCGATTTATGAATTAAAGAATTATTTGTGACAACAGCCCCGCCTTCTCCCATGGTCATCTGGTGGGCCGGATAAAAACTGAAGGTGGCGATGTCCCCGAACGAACTGACAAGATTTCCATCATATTTTGATCCCAGCGCATCACAGCAATCTTCGATTACCCATAGATTATGTTTCTTGGCCAATCTCATTATTTTTTTCAGATTATAAGGTTTTCCTAAAGTGTGGGCAACCATGATCAATTTCGTTTTTTTGGTAATCGCTTTTTCCATTTTATCAACGTCAATATTTAGGGTGTCAAGCTCGGCGTCGATAAAAATTGGTTTTAAGCCATATTGGAGGCCGGGATTGACGGTCGTCGGAAAGGCAACCGAGCAGGTGATAAATTCATCCCATGGCTTTAACCTTCTATCTCCAAACACTGAAGAGGTAAGAGAAGCCAAGGCAACAAGATTTGCAGATGAACCGGAGTTAACAAGAGAAACATAGTTTATTCCAAGAAATTTTTTAAACTCTCTTTCAAATTCTTTAGCCCATCGTCCTTCCGTCCACCAACCCTCTTTTGCTACTTCAATAGCATTATTTATTTCTTCTTGGTCAAATACTTTGCCAGAAACTGGGACGTAAGTTTCTCCGTGAATAAATTTATTCATTTAAATAATTTTATTAATATATTTTTTAACCTCATTCTGAAAAAAATGTTTTAGTACATCAAGCGATGGTTTTAATTTTTCATTCTTATAAATAAGTGGCTCATCTATAATATCCTCAAGATAACTGAGGCTTTTTAGTATAACCGTTGAGTCAATCATTGGATATTTTTTTTTCGCAAATAAAATCAGTTGCTCAAGCGAATATATTTTCATAATTTCATATAAATCAACATAATCTTTTAATGCAGAGCGTTGCATAATAGTGGACAATTTCATACAGGCAATATCGGAAATAGAAGCAATATTCAAATATTCTGTCGAAATAAGAGGCTCCAAGAGCGGATAATCATATGTCATAAAACTTATCTTTATTTCCGAATTTAGCAAAATAGATAAAGTATTTTTTTCAATCTGAGTAACTTTGAGTAAATTCTGACCAAAAATTTTTGATAATCTTTCTATCATTTTATTAGGATCAAATGGATTATTAGAAAAAAAGTCAAAATCAACGCTGTCACGATGTCCAATTTGAAGAGCCAATCCAGTACCCCCTGCTAAATAAAACTCATTTTTCCAAGAAACAAATGATGAAAAAACCTTTTTTCTATTCTCAGACAAAATAAAAAGTTTGAGTTTATCCATATATTAAGTAATTCGATTTTTTGGGTTAATAGAAAGAACAAGTTTCCAAAGTGATAGTGATTTTTTATTCCATTGAGAAATAGGAATCGTTCCTGCAATTTTTTCAATTTCGGCGAAACTATATTGATCAAATAGCCACTGTATAGCTTCCTCCGAACCAAAATTAAGAACTTGAAAAATAATAATTTTTTTATGTTTATGTACTTCAATATGATCTAATTCATATGACCAGAGAACCGCTTTAACTGATTGCGGAAGACCTTTAATCGATGAAGAAAAAATATTCATAGACATGCTACATTATATCAAAAACCTTATCTTAAACAGGAAAGTGAGTCTCTCGAATAAATTTTTTCATTATCACAATAATAACATTTATAAGATATTTTTTCCATCTACTCCACATATTCTCGGCAAAAAAAGCAATTGCATTCCA
>CABIKN020000027.1 GCA_902200405.1 Candidatus Roizmanbacteria bacterium
TGGCTCCCTTTTGTTACAGGCTCAAGTTGTATTTGAAACCGTACCTACTTTCGGGCTCATCTTGTATTGTACAAGACTACATTCAATTTATTGATTAATCTATGGTAAAATTACATGTTAAATACGGAGCGTAGCTCAGATGGCTAGAGCGCAGCGTTTGGGACGCTGAGGCCGCGAGTTCAAGTCCCGCCGCTCCGACTAAATGAAAAAACTTTGGCTAGCTATACCAGCATGTATCTTTTTTGTAATATTTATAGTATTTACTTTTGTTGTCAGAAATGATCTGTTAAATAGTCTTGATTTTGATACAACAGTACGATTACAAAATCATATACCAAAAAAATTTGATGGTTTTTTATCTTCTTTAAGTTTAATCGGCAGCTTCGAAATACTGGCAGGAATTATTTTTTTAATCGTAGTTTTCAGAAAAAAGTTTCATTCTCTTTTTGTTTTTATTCCTTTTGCCCTGGCCCACGTAATAGAAATTATCGGCAAAGTCTTACTTCATCATCCCGGCCCTCCATATTTATTTTTTAGATATAATTTGGATTTCCTTTTTCCCTCTTCTTATATCCAACCTGGTTCTTCGTACCCGTCTGGACATAGTTTAAGAGTAGTTTTTATCTCGGTAATTATCGTTCATTTGATTAAGAAATCAAAATTAAAATCAGCAATGAAAATATTATTAATATCTTTTCTTTTAGTTTTCAATGTCTTAATGCTGGTGTCACGTGTCAGCTTAGGCGAACATTGGACAACCGACGTAGTTGGAGGAGCATTACTTGGACTATCATCAGGAATTTTCGCCCTTATTTTTTTGTAGGTCAATGATATAATTTAGTTGTGGAATTATTGTTCGAATATTATTCATTAATATGATTTACATCGGAGCTGATAAGCATGGATTTACTGCAATCAAAATTATTGAAAAATATCTAATTAATAACAAGATCGTTTTTGAAAATTTAGGTGTTGTTAAAGAAGATAATGATATAAAGTTGGAAATTCTTATTCCTAAAATAACAAAACAAGTATTAAAATCAGAAAAAAATAAAGGAATTTTAGTATGTGGTACTGGTATTGGAGTTGCTATTGGAGCCAATAAAATTAAAGGAATAAGGGCAAACCTTGCCACAAATAAAACAATTGCTGAGTGGTCTGTTGTTTATGATAATTGTAATATATTATGTCTTTCAGGATGGAAACCGAATAAAAAAACTATAGAAGAAATTCTTCATTCGTTTCTAAATGCAAAGTATGACGGAAGTGAAAAACGACTCAAAATGATTAAAACCTTCGATAGTTGGAGATAAAATATTCGAATTAATCAAAAACTTCAAATAATTAAAACTAATATATCAATAAACTATTTATCTATGCGACGGCCGTCTCATAGATATTAAAATTAAAAAATAATAATTAAACTGATCATAAATATTATCTTGTGGACGGCCGCATCATAGATAATGAATATCACAATTTAAAATATTTTTTAATCATACTTTCGTCTTCAATTTTTTCAGCAACGATATATTTTATGTATTTTGCTCCTTCAACTATTTTTTTTATCAATTTGATTTCCTTTTCACATTCATAAGGAAAGATATAAATACTTTGTTGATATTTATAAAAACCTATTTGCAGGAGAAATCTTCTCAGATAATTTCTTTTGTTTCTTTGGATTTCTGGGACATCAAAGAAAACTAAAAACCATTTTTTGTTCCAATGCTTTATTTTTCTTTTATAATCTAGCAAAGCTTTAGTTGAGTATTTTAATATAGTTAAGTTGTTTCTATCTTTTATTCGAACAAGTAACTTCCCATCTTTTTCTTCTAAATCAATTATTTCTTTTTCCTCAAGTTTTTCTAAACTATTTTTAACTTTACTTTCCTCGATATTTAAGTTTTTAATTTTTTTAAGAGAGTCGATAATTTCTTTAATAGCTATTGGAATAATTGGTCGAAGTGGGTTGCCACCAGAGATTATAGTCAAGCCAATAACTTCTAAAATATACCAATAAAGTTGTCCCCTTTTTAATTTTATTTCTTTCTCTTTCATATTTTTATAGAGTAATTTATTATCTTGTGGACGGCCGTCTCATAGATAATAAATTATGGAAAAATAACTAATAATGTTAGTTATAAAATGAATTGAAATTATTGTCAACCGCTTATAACCCTTCTATTTTACTCAGGGTATCCTGAGCGAAGCCGAAGGATAACCTACAAAAGTGGAGTTTTGGATTGTTAAGATAGAATAATTTTGACGAATGATATATCTTATGGACGGCCGTCTTGTGGATAATAAATTTAAGTTAATTTAATGTCTGAAAATTTTTGCCATTGCGTTATTCTTTTTAACAACTATTTTTACTTCCCCACCGATCGGAAAAGTAATCTTTGGGTCTGAGTGACCAAAGTCAACATTGGCAATCACAGGAATATTATCTAATTCTTTTTTAGTTTTAATAATTTTTATTAGTAAATTATCGGTCACGTTGCTTTTCTTTTGAAAGCGACCAATCACTAGTCCCCTAACCTTATTAAAATCTGGCAAATGAATTAAAGATTGAAGATCGCGATCAAAAGTATGAGGCGCTGTTTCATAATCGTCTTCTAAAAATAAAATCGAGTCTCTTAAATCAGGAAAATATTCTGTTCCCTGAAGTAAATTAAAGGTGCAAAGATTAGCCCCTAATATTGTTCCCTCAGATTCACCCTCGTTGATAACCAAACATCCTTGATTACTGATAAGTTCTCTTTTATTTTGATCTAAATACCATTCATCGTCGCTCCATGAACTGCTTGGCTTAACTTCAAAAGGACTATCCGTCATCAAACATTTTTGGAAATAGTCTAATGTATAGTCAAAATATAATTTTTGTCCAAACATTGAATAATGAGGCCCTGAATAAGTCACTAATCCTGTTTTAGTAAAAATTGCATTATTTAAAGCAGTTATGTCTGAAAAACCTACGAATATTTTTGGATTATTTTTTATCAAATCCCAGTCAATATATTTCAAAAGTTGATTTGAATTAAACCCTCCAATAACAGTAATTATTCCTTTAACGTTTCTATCAGCAAAAGCATTGTGAAGATCTTCTATCCTTGATTCAATAGTTGTGGAATTAAATTCATCAGTTTCATAAACATGTTTGCCAAATGAAAATTTTAATCCTAAATCAAAAAATCTTTGATTAGCAATATTTTTTATTTCTTCACTTAATATTTTCATTGATCTTGATGGGGCAATAATTCTTACCTCATCATCTATTTTTAATTTTTCTGGGTAAATTTTATTCATAATTTATATTATACTTATTCATTATGAAAAATATTGAATTATTGTTTGGATATTTAGGATCTATTTTTGCAGCTCTCATATTCTTTCCCCAAGTTTGGGCATCTTATAAAACCAAAAAAACAAAGGATCTATCTTGGATGGGAATAATTATTGGAATGCTGAATGGAATATCATGGGTTGTCTATGGATCATTAAAAGGCGATCCTTTTATTTGGGCGACAAATTCGATTCTTTTTGTGGGAGCTTTTCTTCTGATGGTTTTGAAAAAGAAATATGGATAAACTTATGATTTAAATGCCTCTGCCAATTCACGAAGTTTTTGTTCTGGATCTTTTGATAAAACAAAACCTGATGCAAGTATTGCTCCTACTGCTCCCAGTTTAACTGCCTGCCTGATATCTTCTCCCGTTGATATGCCCGCCCCAATCACAAGCGGCCTTTTTAAAACTGAAACTAATTTTTTTATATTTTCCGACTCTTTAGTAATCATCGAAACTCCTGTCCCGATCATATCTTCTCTTTCATAAGATAGATAGTCCGGCTCCCAAGCATCAAACTTAATCATCATCTCCGGATTAAATCCACAAATGACACTTTTCAAACCATACTGTTTGGCTTTATCTAGTGTTTTTTTTATATGTTCATCATCCATCTTATGTTCACTATGATTAATGACGATACCGGAAGCCCCAGCATCTTTTATGGCATAAGCGGAAAGCCAGCCCATATTTTTCCCAGGTTCGATCGGATCCATGTGTTGTGCCCAAACTTCTATTCCCAATTCTCGCTTGACCCTGTAAATGTCAGTTGGTTGTACTGCAGGAATAATTTCCACCCCCGTTTCCTCACTTACTTTTTTTACGCAAGATAATAATTTAATAGCAGCGCTTCCTGTTGATTCCCTGTAGGTTTTTAAAGAAAGGATAATCATTAATTAATTATAACAATACAATATTTATTTTGTAAACTACAGTTGACAAAGTAAACTATCGTTCACTACAATAAATTTATGCAAGAAAAAATGTTTGAAAAAATTAGCGTTATTTTTTCCTATAACGCAGAAAAAAATAGAAGCATTCCATACAAAATCCGCTGGCGACTGCGTGATTATTTTATAAAAAAACTGGCTTACCACCACAAGGTCCGCGAAGGCCGTGAGCTTCTTCATATTTTTCATGTCACCGATGGCAACCTTGATTTTAGGATCCGATTCAATACCGAAGATCTTAATTGGATTTTAGAGGAGGTCTCCGATGGGAGTATTACTTAACAAAGCAGATCCTATGATCGTGCACGTCGACCTTAACTCCTGTTTTGCAACTGTAGAACAACAAGCTCACCCTAGTCTTCGAGGCAAACCTGTGGTTATTGCTGCTTATGTAACTGATAGAGGTTGCATTTTATCGCCATCGATTGAGGCTAAAAAACTGGGAATAAAAACTGGGATGAAAGTATATGAGGCCAAAAAGATCTATCCCAATGTCATTGTCCGTGATACTGACCCTATTATAGTTCGAGATGTCCATTCAAAATTTATGAAAATTTTTGGCGATTACTCACCTCATGTTATTCCAAAATCAATTGATGAAGCTATTATTGATTTTTCACCGGTCTTTTCAAAAACCACCGACCTAGTCAAAATAGGCAAAGAAATCAAAAATAGAATGAGACAAGAAATTGGCGATTGGATTTCATGCAATATTGGTATTGCCACTAATCGATTTTTGGCAAAAACTGCCGCCTCCCTCCACAAGCCTGATGGACTCGATCTAATTAATTATAAAAATTTAAAACAAGTATATGCTTCAATAAAACTAACTGACCTACACGGGATTAATACCCGTTTTGAATACCGATTAAATGCTAATGGAATTAATAGTCCTCTGGATTTTTTTCAAGCTGAGGTAAATTTTTTGAAAAAAAATGTTTTCAAGAGTATTACCGGATATTATTGGTATCTCCGCTTGCATGGATGGGAAATAGATGATTTTGAATCAACACGAAAAAGTTTTGGACAAGAATATTCTTTAAAAGAAAAAACTGAAGACCCAAATAAGTTAAAAAAAATAATCATGAAGTTGTGCGAAAAGATGGGGCGGCGCCTTAGACAATCAAATCAACTTGCCTCCGGTATTCATTTGGGAGTTCTATACCAAGATTACAGTTTTTGGCACCGTGGAAAAAAAATTAACAAATCAATTGCCTCAACTAAAAATCTTTTTGAAGAAATTATGATTCTTTTTTTTCTTCAACCAAAAATAATAGTCGTTTCAAAAATATCAGTCAGTTGTTTTTCTTTGAATCAAAATAGTAGTCAACAATTGGCACTGATTGATTTGGGTGAAGAAAAAACTAATAGGATAAGCGGAGCTTTGGATAAAATTAACGATCGCTTTGGTGAGTTTACTATAACACCCGCAATCATGATGGACATGAAAGATACTATGGTCGACCGGATCGCCTTCGGAAAATCCTGATTAGTTTATTTTTAATAATTATTCTTTAGCTTTTTCTTTGGTTTTGTGAATTGTCCCCTGCTTATGTTCCGGTGGCGTATAAATCGTGTAAAGTTTCATCACGATTTCTGATTTATTAATAATATTATGTTGCGTTCCGGCTGGAATAACGATTGCTGAACCGTCAAAAATTTCATGTTCTTCTCCATTCATAATCGCCTTCCCTGTTCCTGCCTCAATTCTTATGAACTGGTCATGTTCCGGATGGACTTCCATACCGATCTCCTCACCTGGTTTTAAAGCCATGACAACTAACTGACTTTTGTCTGTGGTAAAAAGTACTTCTCGAAAATAATTATTTTCCAGTGTTTTTTCTTCAATATTGATTACGTATCCTGTCATATTTATTACCTCCTCTCGATTTATTTTAATATATAATTTCTTCCATGTCACTTGTTATTTTATTTGGTCTACCTGGTACAGGAAAAACATATGTAGGAAAAATTCTTGAAAAATACTTTGATTATTATTTTTATGAGGGAGATCGCGACTTGACAAAAGAAATGAAAGAGGCGATCAAAGTTCAAAAAGTTTTTACCAACCGGATGAGAGATGTGTTTTTTAAAAAATTAATCGGGAATATTCAAGAACTTACAAAAAAACATAAAAAATTAGTAATCGCTCAAACTTTTATCAAAGAAAAATATCGGTTAGATCTTCTTAAAAAAATTCCAGAAACAAAATTTATTTTAATTGAAACAAAAAAAGAGATTCGTGAAAAACGTTTGGTTAAAAGAAAAGATTATCCCTTGGATTTAGAATACGCCAGGAAAATGGAAATAAATTTTGACAAACCAATTATTGATCACACGGTGGTTATCAATGATGTTGATGGAGATGAAAATATAAAGAAACAAATAGAAGACAATTTTAAAAATTACTTTATTTGAAATGAACTACCCCGTAGCCAAACAATCGGGGTATCCGTATTGTGTCATTCCCGTGAAGACGGGAATCCAGACTAAATATTCCTTATTGTTTTATGATGTGATTATAGACTGGATCCCCTCCTTCGAGGGGATGACATAAGCTGTTGTTATCCAATATATTCAACAATCTTCCTCGCAACCTCCCGCTTTGAAGATAAGGGAATTTTCTTGACAGTTCCATTTTTTGAAATAACATAAACTTCATTATTATCCGATTCAAAACCGCGGTCAGTGCGACTGATATCGTTGGCAATAATAAAATCTGCTTTTGATTCCTCTAATTTTTTAGTCGCCTCTTTAATCAATTCTTTTTCAGACAAACCGTACCCTGCCTTAAAAGCAATCAATTTTGTTTTTGGTGATAATTTTTTAATTTGATTAATAATTTTTATTTGTGGAATTAGTTTTAAATTAACAGAATTATCACTCGAAATCTTACCCTCAACCGATTGAGCAACTTTGAAATCAGAAACAGCCGCCACTTGAAAAAATAGATCAGTGTCGTTAATATTCACTTTAATTAATTGAAGTAATTCTTCTGCGGTATTAAATATTTTTTCCTTGATTAAATAACGTGGAGAAATGGAATTCTTTGCCCGAAGTAATAAAACATCAGCGCCTCGAAGATAACATTCTTCGGCTAAGGCTACCCCCATTTTTCCGGAACTGCGATTGGTAATTGATCGAACTTCATCAATTTTTTCGCTCGTTCTGCCGGCGGTAATAATAACTTTTTTTCCTTTTAAAGAATCGGTTCTTTCCAATAATTTATTTATTTCTTTATTAATAATTTCCACATTTTCCAGTCTTCCCACCCCCTCATATCCGCAGGCTAACATTCCCGCGGTCGGTTCAATGATTTGATAACCGATTGATTTTAGTTTGTTTAGATTTTCCTGGACTATTGGATTTCCCCACATATTGACGTTCATTGAGGGGCAAAGAATTATTGGTGCAGTAACGGCTAAAGCAGTGGTAGTCAAAAAATCATCGGCAATTCCGTGAGCCAGCTTTCCGATGATATTGGCCGTGGCCGGAGCAATTACCATAACATCGGCTTTATCAGCCAGTTCAATATGTTCTACTTTTCTTTTATATAAAACTTCTTTGTAGTCAAAATTCTTTTCAAATAAATTTATGGAGACTTTGTTTCCGGAAGCTTTTTCAAAATCTTTAGGAGAGATCATTTCCGTCGCCCCCTTTGTCATGATGACAAAAACCTCATGACCATCTTTTTTAAGAAGAGCTATCAAATTAAGAACTTTATAAGCAGCAATCCCACTAGAGACACCAATCAAAATATTCTTTTTCATTAATCAGATTATATCGTAATTTTTTGTGAATGCAGAATATGAAGTTTATAAAATTAGAGTTAATTAATGTTACGACCAAAGTAATTTACTTAATTCCTTGCCGTGCTCGTTTTTTTCTTTCTTTTTCCTTTTTCTTTCTTTCTCTTTCTGCATCTCTTTCAAGTTTCTTTTTCCAACTTTTAAAATCTCTTTCTCCCGCGGGAGTTCCACCAGTATTTGTGTTACCTCCGCCACGAGGGTCTGTTGTAGTGGTAAAATTATTTAAAACGCCTCCAATTCCGAGTTGAAATTGCAACCATCCTCTTAACAAGAGTGGTACATTTTTAAAAAAATCACCATAAGTTTTTTTAACTATTTCTACTTTTCTTTGGGGGGAAAATCCACCCATCGCCATGACTGCTTCTAACATACGATTTTAAAATATATTTTAATTTATAATTAGAATTTACTTCCTCCCAAAAAACTCTTTCATTACTTTGACAAACAATTTATTCTCTTCCCTTGTTCCGATGGTGACTCTAAACCATCCATCGCTTCCATGCTTGGCTTTTTCGCCTCTCAAAATTATTCCTTTTTTTTGAGCATATGCCAAAACATCAGCGCTTTTTTTACCTGTTGCCCCAGCGTCAAATAAAACATAGTTCGCTCTAGTTGGAAATACAACCATGCCGGAAATCTTACTCATTTCTTTTTCAATAAAGGCCGCTTGGTCATTGTTAAACTTAACTCTTTGAGCCAAACCTTTTTGATCAACTAGCGCCGTTAACGCCGCCCACATCGTGATCGTCCCGACGTTCCATGGTAAAAGAGTTGCAGAAATTTTTGATACTACCTCTTCATCAGCCAACAAATAACCAAATCGGAGTCCCGCTAGTCCATAAGCTTTAGACATTGTTCTGGTGACAATAACGTTTTTAAATTTTTTAATTAATCTTGATAGTGATTTCTTAAGACCCGCGTACTCAATATATGCTTCATCAATTATGAATGGAATCCCTAGTTCGGCAATCCGGACAAACTCTTTTTCATCCATGAAATTTCCAGTTGGATTATTAGGATTGGCAATGACGATAGCTTTTGTTTTGTTGGTAACTGCCTTTATAATTCCTTCTGGATCATAGACCATTTTCTTATCTATATATTCCATTGGGATGGAGATAACTTTCCCTCCGTACAGATCACATCGAAGTTTATAAATTCCAAAACATGGCGTCTGTTGAATGACCTCATCCCCTTCTCTCAAAAAAACCCGGTAAATCATATCAAATATTTCACTTGATCCATTTCCAATAACGACATTTTCCGGACCGCTCAAACCATTCATTTTGGCAAGCTTACCGCGGATAACCAACCCTTGATCCGGGTAACGGTTGGCGATCTTACTATATTTTTCGATCGTTTTTAAGACTTTTGCTGAAGGTGGAATTGGATTCTCGTTAGACATCATTCGATGAAGTGACGGCTTTTTCCAAGCCAGCTCGATATGGTTTGAAATATACATCTTTAATGGTTTTATCCAAGGAACGTAGTACTCATCCATTGATTTTTTCATATTTATCTTTTTCCGCCGGCTGGCGGATTAATTTTTAATTTAGACATTCTCTCTCCTACATAATTTTCCAGACCGGCTGAGGCTTGAGAGAATAGTTCGGCTGTGGTCACCGTAGCAGGAAATGTATTGAACTGATCGACTTCCATGCCATTTTCGTCCCAGGCCTGACGAATATAGGGAATTTTACTCATCTTATTCAACACTTCTTTTGGAACATCATCTAATAAAATTTCTTCTTTGAAATTCAGATCTTCACAGCGTTTGAAAAGGGGCTCCAAAACATACGGAGGCATTGTATAAACAATATTTCCGGCAATCTTTTCTACGTCCCAAAAGTGGTATTTACCATTAACCATTGGTCCATCACGCAAAGAACAGACCAACATCTTGCTCGGCATAGCATTTTCTTCTAACAGTTTATAAGCTTTACGGAAAACATAAACACCCAACCAATGTTTATCACTCCAAGTTAATTTGATTCCCCGTTTTTCGGCTTGTTGATCAAGGGCCGGGTGCTCGGTCAGACGACCGATCATCATTGTGATAACGGCTCGCCATTTGCTCATATCGACTTTATTTTTCAGCCCTAATTCCATTCCTTCTTTGGCCGCTTTGGCAACTGCCCAAATTTGCGGGAGACTAAAACAAGTAGTGACATTAGTTGGAATACCAAGTGACGATAACACTCTCACAACTTCAACTCCCTCTGTGCTTGCCGGAACTTTAATCATTACGTTTGGAGCAATCGCTCTAATTTCTTTGGCCATCGCTATCATCTTTTCAGTTTCGGTAATTAAACGCGGATCAAGTTGACCGGAAATATATCCATATTTTCCATCGGTCGCTTTCCAAATCGGCAACATCATTTCAGCTCCCCTGCGAATTACTTCTTTATACGTTAATAAAAAATATTCATAACGACTTAAACCTTTATTTGTCTTAATCATGTTATCGACCCACTTGTTCCAAAAAGGGAGATCGCTATTTACTGCCGCAAGTGACAAAGGAGGGTTTGTAGTACAACCGCGTATCAGACTTTTTGCCGGATCGGAAATATTATAGATACGATTTAGTTGTTCTTTTAAAGCAGTTTTTTTATTGGAAGGGACCGCATCAATCATTTTTTTAACCCAAGGTTTAAAAACGAGAGGAGAAGAATCCCACCAAATTTCCATATCTGGATGAACTTTTGTTAGTCTATCAAGGGCGCTTTGTATCATAAAAAAATATTTTTTATAATTTATAATACCGATTTGATTGACTTAATAGGACTTTCGAAAGTAATTATAGTAATACTTATTGCAATAATGCAAATGAATTAGAAAAAAGTTTCACTTAAACTTCAAAATTAATTGAAATATCAGTATAATACTTTTATGGATATTCACTATGAACCATTGCGAGTCGCTTTGACTATTAAAAAGGGAAAGGAAGTAACACCGGTTAAAGCCGAACCAGGTGCACCTATAGTTCCGGTAATAGGTGGAACGCCTAATAAAGAAACACAAGACAAACCATTACTCGAAATCATAGCTGATTTAAATAAAATTGAACTGCCCACACCGTCATCTCATGAGACCAAAAATTTCACGGAGCTACCTTCTTCTTAAGCTGAAGTCTATCCAACTGAACATCCATAATATAAATTTAATAGGAAATTAAATTATCATAATCATCAATTATAATTGTTTTAATATTCATAAAATGATTATATAATTTTTTCATTAGAACACAGTCTAAGTATCGCCTTAAATATGACATCATTTAAAAAACGTATAATTGATTTTATTCTCAGTTGATTATCTCCTTCTTTCCCCGTGAGGCATCACCATTAATTCTTGTTTATTAAGCGCTATAGAAAATTCCTTAAAAAATGTGGGGATACAAATCGTACGAAACAATATAAAAGTTACGAACATATTTTCCTTATCAAATAGATATTGCTGAGAGGTTATTATTATTGGTAAAGGTTCTTCATGAGACCTAATTATTTGAGAAACCTTTTTGAATTCATTAATCTTCATCGAACAAGATATCAAATACGGAGATAGTTTTGACATAAACTGTTTTGAGTATACAACTTACTTGTTGATTTGTGTTAAATTATCATTATGTTTTTATTGGAAGATGATTGTTGGGAAATAAAGAAAACAAAAGAAAAAGGACGTGGTGTTTTTGCAAAAAAAGAAATAAAAGCCGGCACCGTCATCTCTGACTATCTTGGAAAAGTAGTAAATATTGCTGAATATGATTTGGAACAAGATAAAAACGGACTTTATTTAATGTACCTCACTGATAAGGCCTGCATCTATCCGGATCTAACAAAACCGGGCCCTCATCTAATAAATCATTCTTGCCGACCAAACTGTTGGATTTATATTTTTCACGGCCATACTTTAT
>CABIKN020000028.1:0-3802 GCA_902200405.1 Candidatus Roizmanbacteria bacterium
ATCATTGCCAAGTTTGTTTATACTTTTGACTTTATATTGTCTTTCAAATTGTCGCAAGCCCACTTCAATAATGCCATTGAAGCAATCAATAATCGCTTGAATTTCACTCTCTGATAAGTTTTTTACCTCTTCGCCTAATAATTCTCTTGCTCTTTGGATAGTCATAATCTTTCTTCCTTACATAAGGAAACTAATTGGACTGCTATAACAAGCTATTTTGAGTCGCTTCCTGATTTCCTAAAGGTTGGGTGTTGGGAATCGGGAAAGGTGTTTCTTGTTCCCTTTGGGTTTCAAGTAAGAAATAATATGCTTCTTTCTCTATGATTACGGAGCCAAGAAGATTTTTGTTTTTTAGAACTGTTAGGGTGTTATTTATTGTTCCTTCTGCATATTCAAATTGCTTGAGGTGTTCCATAAGTTGGCTTTTCTTCTTTTTCCCAGATTTAAAAAACCCAAGAATTGTTCTTTCCCGTGCTTCAACTGCTGTTTCTTCCAGATTAATTTCGCAATCATAAGCCAGGTCAACAAGTCCGTGATCGTAAGAAGTGAATGTAAGCTGAAAAGGGTTAAGAAGTTCGGAGTCTCTCGCTTTAAGATTATAGACTGCAACTGTATTTTTGTCTTTCTTTCGTAAGGTAAAAAGAAGGTCGGTTTGTGCTCCAAAATCAACAGACCCTAATAACTCATCAGGAGTAGGTATTTCCTTTGCATAGCCACTCTTATTTGAATGATGAATTAGTATAATTGCTGTTTGCTCGAGAATGGCTTTAAGTGGCTCAAATATCTGCCCTACCTCACCCGAAGAATTTATCTCTTTTCCAGAATGGCTACGATTAAATGTGTCAACGACAACCAGCTTTATGTTATTTTCCTTGACGATACGCTTTAAATATTCAGCATCTTCTTTATTATCGAGTTTGAACGGATCAGAATATGGGTAAAAGAAAATAGGTAATCCAGTAAAGCCTTCTATTGATTTTAAACGCCTTTTTAGCCGTTGGGTTGGTATTTCTCTATCAATGACAAGAACAGCTCCTTGTTGGGTCTCAAATTGACCCAGAAAGGATACTCCTGATGCTACTGCCTTAATAAGAAGCTGCGTAAATAAAGATTTAAAGTGATTAGGAAGTCCTGAAATGATTGTTATACCTTGCAAGAGCACAATATTCTTTACAAGCCATGATTCTTCAATGTCAGCCAAAGACAAAATGTCATTAGCTGTTAAAAGAGGAGAATATCTTTTATTTTCCTTCGTTTTTTCATTAGCAATTACCTCTTCCATAATTTTGTCTTCTAATGGTGTTTTTGAATAATTCCCGTAGTTGCTCATAGTGCCAACTCCTTTACTGCATCCACAAACGTAAGATTTTCTACTTTCATTTTGAAAGTAATGACATCGCCATTTGCTTGGCAGCCGAAGCAATGAAATGTATTTTTATCAATGTAGATAGTGAATGAAGGGGTTTTCTCTTCGTGGAACGGACAAAGAGCAGTAATTCTGCTGCCGGTACGTCTTATTTTTTCAAGGTAGGGCAAGGCAATATCGACAAACGATTGCTGTTTTGCTCGTTCTTTCAGGGTAATGAAATCAGTTACGTAACTGTTTTTTTTATTTTCACCGCTTATGATTCTTTGTTGTCTTTTTAATCTGAAAAGGTGTTTGTCTAACTTTACAACCTGCGGAGCATAGAAGTATTTGGGGTACAAATATCTCCAAAACCATTCGAAAAACTCATCCTTCTTCTCTTCAGAAGCAATGGCAGAAACTTTTTCCCGAAATTCCTTTATATTCTCAATACACTCTTTTCTTTCCTCTCGGTATTCTGTAATTTTCTGGGGTATAATTTCTCTCGCTTCGGGAAAGATCAACAATAACTCCTCATCAGTATACTTTGGGAGCGATTTACTCCATTCTTTTTCTAGTCCTTTTGCATACTCATAAAATTCCTCAGAAAAGGGCACATTGTTAAGGTATTTAGACATAGTTCCTCCTTTTTTCCTTCATCTCAAAAATTATGTCTCTAAAGGTCTCTACGGCATCTAAGAGGTCTTTTGGTTGTACTAATGGAGCTCTACGACTTACAAAAGCATTAACCAGTTGGCGGGCTTGTGATAAAGGAGTAAATTGGAAGTAAAGAATAGAACCTTCTAATCTGGTTCCTACGAATTTAACTTCCTGTTGAGTTAGCAAGAAAGGAATGACTTGTTTGTCACGGCTCTCAAAGACTTCATCTATATCTGTGTGCTCCTTGTCCTTCATAATAAAGGAAGCATAACTTAGTGTTTGGAGTATCAGCAAGAAGCTAAGATGAGGAAAACTGAAGCTAAATTTGATTTTTAAGAGGATCTATTAGAGTAACAGTGAGGCTAATTTTGTCATGGAGCAACTTTTTGGTTGAGACTAACTAACTCACAATAATCAGAGTGGAATCTTGTCTTATAATTTATTGTCGTCCAACGTGCATTTAGAAATTTCAAACTATTTTTTAGCTTTTGATTATAGCTTTTTTGGTTGTTTCTATAATCATCGCTATTAACCTTTCTCTTACGTCCCCTGTCATAAACTTGCTTTTTTAGGATGCGAAGCAAGTCCATATTCTTAACCGTTCCTGTACCAGTTAGTCTTACTTTATCAAATAACCTTGCTATAGCTTTATATTTCTTGTATCTTTTATCTTTTGTGTCATCTGCCCTTTTTGTAGGAATAGCGTACTCTAATAAGCGATCGAATAGACGACGATTTGCTGCCCTCACTAAGCCTCCACTTTGCCTTTGTTCTTTAATTTCAGTAGAAAGTTCCTTAATCGTATTATATTGAACTTGAAGGTCTCTTATACTATATTGATTATTGTGAGAGCCAGTATCTACTACATTATTCATAGTTTATCTTTTATCCTTAATCCTAGCCTTATTTTACTCTCTTGATGGCTAAAATGGTAGCAGTTCAGAAGATTTCACTTTGAGAGCTTTGGCTATTTTATAAAGCGTCCGGATGGTAGGATTTCTCTCGCCACGCTCTATTAGACCAATGTAAGTGCGGTGCATCGAAAGCATCTCAGCCAAACCCTCTTGTGTAATTCCGTTTGCTTGTCTCACCTTCTGCATTTTGCCTCCAAAATTCTCCAAGATATGTTTATGAGTGATAGGTTTACCCATGTACCCATATCTTAGATACTGCCAGTATCAATCTCGACAGACTCCTTGTCATCTTTTGAGAAAAGGTGTAAAGTTAAATATATGAATAGGCTTAAATTAAAATATTTTGTTATTGGTATATTTATATTGCTTTTATTAATTACCTACCAGCTTTATAAACGGAATGCAGACATTCCTAAAACAGAATTTGATTGCTTGAAGCTCGGATCAGACAAACGTGCAGAAGCATGCCTTAAACTACTGGAATCACCTGGGAACCAAGAAGATTTTCCAATTGACTATTTGGCCGTTGACAATATCGATTCGGAATATATTGGAAATTGTCTCGAGGTCACGGGAACGGTAACAAATAGTTACAATCAACCAGCGGATCATATTAATCTTAGAGTTGATTTTATAAAGACTCAAGACGACAAATCATTCCACTATGAGGTTTTTAGTCCGTTTGGGGAATTGGGACAGGTACAACCAAGTAGTACAAAAACCTTTACAACGTGTCTAAGAAGTCAATCGATGGACGCTATTAAGAATGTACAAGATTGGTCTTATACCATTATTCCTTTTTCAGCAAAGATTTACAAAAAGTAAGATATTATTTTAATCGAGGTGGAATTACTTAAAAATATATGTTAAATAAAATTCCTAA
>CABIKN020000028.1:3812-11680 GCA_902200405.1 Candidatus Roizmanbacteria bacterium
AAATTATCACTTGCTATATTGGCTCTACTGGTAATAACGGTAATTAGCCTTGTAGTTTTTTACTTACAAACCAGTAGAGAAAAAGAGAAAGCGAAAATCAGCGAAAGGAAAATACAATACGCAAAGGAACGCAAGAAATCTAAAGAGAATTATAATAAGGCCTTAGCTCAACTCTGTTCAAAACCTTTAACAGAAGCCTCCGCAGTAGAGCTAAACAATTGCAATAATCTTAAGTTATCAGAAGAAGACGTAGTGGATTGGGGTTTATCGCTAAAAAACGCCACAAGAAGTGCTGTCCTACCAGCTTATTGTGAAAGAAAAATTTCAGAAATGAAGATGTTGGAGTTACTTGAATGTCTTGTGGAATCCAGAAAACCATGATTTACAAGTAAAAACAATGAGGATTTTAAAAATAATAATGACTAACTTCAAAAAATTCTTTTGCCAGGATATAAAACCAAACCGCAATTATTTCTTTCTTTGGTTATTTTGTGTCCTGATTTTCTTTTTTATATCGATTTTGCTTTCTAATGGAGTTATAAGAAGCGATTTTTGGGGTATTGTTTTACTAATAGTTTTTGTTATTGGCGTAATCTCTTTTCTGGCAATATTTATTTATTTTTTTCAAAAACTACTATTGTTTGTCTCTTCTTTGCTCCAAAGTTTTCAAAGAAAAGTGAATAAGAGAATAATTATTGTTTTTATCTCACTAAGCATTCTTTTATTCCCTTTCTATTGGTTTCAAATAAGACCTTCTCAGATAAAAGCCTCTTGCCAAAAAGAAGCTGATGAATTTGAGGAAAAAATTCGTGAGCTCAATTCAGGTAAAAAAGATGGCCGTATACCTTGGAAGACCTTCAAAGATATGCAGCAAGGTATGAAAAATAAGTACTCTTTTTGTCTTCATCGAAACGGTCTTTAACCTTTTAAAGTCCGTACTTTTGTCTGTCAGCTTCAATTATATACGCAATGCTCGTTCCGTTATTTTGCTTATTTGAATCTAGTGCCTTACGCTCAATTTCAATACCGGCTTTTATACTTTGCAAGGCTTGAATAAAATTCTTCGGCTTTAAGTCCTTTTCCTTCATTATCTTTAATGCAGCATGCTGTAGTAACTGACCTAGTTGAGCGTGCTTGGCGCTAACATCAGCCACACTTTGACCTATCAATTTGGGTAACTCTTGGTTTACTTTTTGTATACTTTTTTGCCTTAAGTCTTGCCATTTTTCTTTACCTGCTCTTTTTTTTACAGCTTGCAAAGAAACACCATACCTCTTTGATATAGAAGCATAGCTTGTAGTTTCATCCTTTAAATAATCAGCTAACGCTTTTGACCAACTGATTTTACTCATAACTGCTATTTATGCTATTAACGCAGGATCTTGGGCGAAAACATAATTTTTCTGTCCAAAAACCTTATATAATTGAGTGATTTCCTGTATGATTGGTTCGAGGAGCTCATCGTTGAGCACCCATTAAAAATTATTTAAAATTATGAAAAATACCAATCTAAAATTAGCCATTCAAAAAAACGGCCGTCTCACTGAGGACGCGGTTAGTTTTTTGCGTTCGGCCGGACTGCAGTTTGAAAACTATAAGCAAAAACTTTTTTCTAGTTGCAGAAATTTTCCGTTGGAAATTGTTTATGTCCGCGATGACGATATTCCTGACTATGTAGAATCAGGAGCTGTTGATTTGGGTATTGTAGGCCAAAATATTTTGAATGAATCAAATAAAAATGTATCAAATATTATTAACCTTAATTTTGGCATTTGTTCCCTATCGATAGCAATTCCTGAGAATTCAAATATAAATGTAGTAGAACAACTTATAAATGCCAGAATTTTTACTTCATACCCTAATTCAACCAAGAAATATTTTATAAAAAAAAATATTCCGGTGAATATTATGGCCGTTTCCGGATCAGTTGAGATTACACCGGCTTTAGGCATAGCTGATGCCATAGTCGACTTAGTTTCAACCGGACGAACCCTCGCCTTAAATAACTTAAAGATTTTTGAAAAAATATATGACTCACAGGCTACTCTAATAGTCGGAAAAGATACCAATTTATCAGATGAGAAAAAAATATTGATGCAAAAACTAATTAAACGTTTTAAAAAATTAATCGTATGAAAGTAATAAATCTAAAAGACTTATCAAAGAAAGACTATCAAAGAATTATTAATCGTTCTGGCGGAACGAATCAGTCGATTATGCCGGCTGTAAAAATAGTTATGGATAATATCCAGAAACTGGGAGACAGAGCTATTTTAGAAAAGTATCAACAAAGATACGGAAAAGAAAACTATCAATCAATCCAGGTGACTCGTGAAGAAATAAAAAAAGCTTATTTAGAGGTTGATGGACAAACAATTAAAGCCTTAGAACAAATGATAAAAAATATTACCTTAGTTCAAGAAGCACAACTTCCAAACAAAATTGACACAATCGTAGAAACAGAAAAAGGTATAAAAGTCTGGCGCGAGTGGCGACCGATTGAAAAAGTCGGGCTTTATATTCCCGGTGGAAAAGCAATCTATCCGTCTTCCGTCTTAATGACAGCAATTCCCGCTCAAATTGCCGGATGTAAAGAAATAATTATGTGCTCTCCACCTCGTGGTGACGGTCAAATTCCTTCGGCAACTTTAGTCGCCGCTGATATGATTGGTCTCAAAAAAATATTTAAAGTTGGTGGAGTTGAAGCAATTGGCTCTATGACTTATGGAACAGAAACAATTCCCGATGTTTACAAAATTTTTGGAGCTGGTAATTCTTACGTGACAGTGGCAAAAATGTTGGCTCGGGAAATAATCAGTATTGATATGCCGGCTGGTCCCTCCGAGATCTTTATTATTGCTGATGAAACTGCCAATCCTAAATTTATTGCCGCCGATCTTTTGGCTGACGCCGAACACGGTGAAGACTCAGCCTGTGTTTTGATCACAACGTCAAAATATATAGCCGAAATGACTATTAAAGAAATTAAAAAACAGTTATCAAAATTAGCAACAAAGAAGTATGCGGAACAATCTTTAAAAAGATATGGACTTTTTGCAATCGTTCAAACTATGCAAGAAGCAATTGATTTTACAAACGAGTACGCACCAGAACACTTGGAAATCATGACAAAAAATAATCAATTGGTTGCAAAAAAAATAAATAACGCCGGGTCAGTATTTTTAGGCGATTGGACAACAAAATCGAGCGGTGATTATGCAACCGGCGCCAATCACGTTTTGCCAACCGGAGGAATGGCTAAAATGTATCCTCCATTAGGAGTCGATGCATTTGGTAAATGGATGCAAGTCCAAGAATGCACAAAATCAGGATTAAAAAAAATTAGAAAAACAATTGAAACGATCGCTGAAGTTGAGCAATTACCGGCTCACAAAAATTCGGCTTCAATTAGATTTATAAGTTAAAAAATATTTATGAAAAATATAATATTGTCAGAAATGGCACAAAAAATCACACCATACCAGTGGGCAAAAAATGTTGGGTCGGAAGTATTAAGATTTGATACTAATACTTTGCCCAGCCCCCCACCTTGTGTAAATGAATTTCTAAAAACATTAGTTGATAACTGTCCTATTAATGAATATGGGGATCCGTCGTATAAAAAATTAAAGAATTTAATTTCAAAATATGAGGATATTCCTGAAAATACAATTACGATCACTAATAGCGGGGATGAAGCTCTTGATATTATTGGAAAGGCTTTTTTAAATGACGGTGACTATTTTTTAATTCAGCCCCCCACTTATGAAATATTCAAATCACAATGTGAGATTAATAGAGGCAAAGCAATTGAAGTTCCTTTATTAAAAAAAACTTTTAAACCTGATGTTAAGAACGTCATAAAAGTATTAAAAAGTTCGCCCGTCAAAATAACATTTGTTTGCAATCCTAATAATCCGACTGGGACTACAATCACACTTGAAGAAATTGAATTAATTTTAAAAAATGCTTCGGGAATAGTTGTTGTTGACGAAGCTTACCGAGAATTTTATGGAGTTAGTTGTGTTCCGTTACTGGCCAAATATGATAATCTTGTTATTTTACGAAGCTTTTCAAAATTTGGTGCCATGGCCGGAGCCAGAGTCGGATATTTGATTGCTAACGAAAAATTAAGTCAAGTGTTTGATGCCATTCGATTCCCGCTTGGAATCAGTTATTTTTCCTGTAAATTGGCGGAAAAGCTTCTTGAAGAAAATCAAAAGTGGATTAAAGATCAAACAAAGATGATTAAAAAAGAAAGAGAAAAACTTGCCTTATCATTAAAAAAACTTGGTTATCTTGTTTATCCTTCACAGGCAAATTTTCTCTTAGTTAATTTTGGAAAGAAAGCTCAAGTAATTTGTCAAAAGCTAAAAGAAAATAATATTTTGGTTCGAGACAAAAGTAATAAAAAATATTTAGAAGGTTGTGTCCGAATCACAATTAGAAATGAAAAGCAAAACAATAAATTAATTAATAGTTTAAAAAAATTAATATGAAAACAAAATATGACGGTTTAATTTTTGACATGGACGGTGTCTTAGTTGACGTATCTCAATCATATCTTGAAGCAATAAGACAAACAGCTGGTTATTTTTTAAAAAGAAACGTTTTAATGTCTGAAGTTAACAAGATAAAAAACAAATTAGGCGCTAATAATAATGATTGGGATGCAACCTATGCCTTAATAAATAATCCAGCGATTGCTTATGATGCGGTTAAATCATATTTCCAAATATTATATTTAGGCAACTCAAAAAATATAGGACTGGTTGACAATGAAAAACTATTAATTTCAAAACAAAAATTGCAACGACTAAAAGATAAATATAAAAAATTAGGAATTGCTACAGGGAGACCTAAAAAAGAAGCAAAATATATGATAGAAAAAAATCGACTAAAGGGAATATTTGACTGCATTGTTGACATGGATGATGTTAAAAAAAATAAACCGTATCCCGATCAATTATTCCTGGTTATAAAAAAATTGAATTTAAAACAAACCATCTATATTGGCGACGCCTCCTGCGATGTAGTCGCGGCAAAGGCTGCTGGAATACCAAGCATTTATGTAGGAAATTTAAATATTGGAACAATACGATTCACATCATCATTACAAGTTATTCAGTATCTATTATGAATCAATCCAGCCATGTTTCTCGAAAAACTAATGAAACTGATATTAATATCAGTCTAAAAATAAATGGAAACGGAGTAAGAGCTATTAATACTCCAGTCGGTTTTCTCAACCACATGTTGGATCTGTTTGCCAAACAAGGTTTGTTTGATCTGAATATCAAAGCAAAGGGTGACATGTTTATTGATGAACACCACACCGTCGAAGACATCGGTATTGTTTTGGGCCAAGCATTTAGTAAAGCGCTCGGCGATAAAAAAGGAATCAATCGTTATGGATTTTTTATCTTACCAATGGATGAAGCATTGGCAACTGTAGCGATCGATTTTGCCGGAAGATATTCTTTTACATTTGATTGTAATTTCAACAGGGAAAAAATCAATGACTTGAGCACCGAGCTAATTTATGATTTTTGGGGCGGGTTTGCTCAAAATGCTAAAGCCAATCTATTTATTAAAGTGGAAAACGGACGCAATGACCACCACAAAGCCGAGGCGATTTTTAAAGCAGTTGCAAAAGCTATTCGGATGGCTTGCGAAATTGATAAAAGAGCCTCATTAGCAGTTCCATCAACAAAAGGAGTCTTATGATTGTCATCATTGATTATGGGTTGGGAAATTTGGGAAGCGTGAAAAATACCCTAGATAAACTGGGAGTTGATTCTATGATTTCAAAATCAAGAAAAGATATTGAAAAAGCCGATGCTCTTATTTTACCAGGAGTTGGTAGCGCCAAACAGGGAATGAAAAATTTAAAAGAAAGAGGCCTTGATAAAATCCTAATCAATGAAATAAAAAAAGGTAAACCATTTTTAGGAATTTGCCTTGGTATGCAGCTTTTATTTTCAGAAAGTAAAGAAGGAAGCGTTCGCTGTTTAAATATTATTAAAGGAAAGGTAAAACAGTTTAACGGCAAAAGCTTAAAAGTTCCTCAAATTGGTTGGAATACTGTTGAACAAAAAACTGAAAATAAATTATTTAAAAATATTCCGAAAAATAGCAGTTTTTATTTTGTTAACAGTTATTATTGTTTACCAAATGACAAATCAGTAATCGTTGGTGAAACTGAATATGAAATTAATTACTGTTCTGTTTTATTAAAAAATAATATTACGGCAACTCAATTTCACCCGGAAAAAAGCGGCCAAATTGGTCTGCAATTTATTAAAAATTGGATAAAAAAAATATGATCACAAAAAGAATAATCCCCTGTCTTGATATGACTGAGGGAAAGGTAGTTAAAGGTATACAATTCGTCAACTTCAGAGATGCTGGAGATCCTGTTATTTTGGCTAAAAAATATGACAAGGAAGGAGCAGATGAATTAGTCTTTTTAGATATTACTGCAACGACTGAAAATAGAAATATTTTATTGGATGTTGTCAAAAGAACGGCAAAAAATGTTTCAATTCCCTTTACCGTCGGTGGAGGAATTAGATCCGTTGAGGATATGAGATTGGTTTTGAAAAACGGAGCTGATAAAGTGGCCGTCAATACCGGTGCTTTTAACAATCCTAAGCTTATTACAGATTGTGCGAATTATTTTGGTCGTCAGTGCGTCGTTTTGTCACTGGACGCTCGGCAAGTTAAGAAAGGTATTTGGAATGTGTTTATAAACGGCGGAACGACCGATACCGGAATATCTGCTGTTAGGTGGGCTAAAAAAGCTGTGGCCTTGGGAGCCGGGGAAATATTACTTACCAGTATTGACACTGATGGAATGAAAAACGGATTTGATATTGAGCTAACAAAAATTATTTCCAAAAACGTCAACGTGCCAATTATTGCCTCTGGTGGAGCTGGAAGAATAGAAGATTTTTATGAGGTGTTTAAAAAAGGAAAGGCCGATGCGGCTTTAGCCGCTTCTCTTTTTCACTTTGGAGAATTAACAATAAAACAAGTTAAAAATTATCTTAGAAGTAAAGAAATTCCTGTCAGAATATGAAAAAACTTATTCCAACCATCATCCAAGATTACAAATCTAAAGCAGTTTATATGCTTGGATATTCAAGTGTCAAATCTTTGGAAAAGACAAAAATAACTGGCTATGTCTGGTTTTGGAGTCGAAGTCGGAAAAAACTTTGGATGAAAGGCGAAGAATCAGGTAATAAACTAAAAGTTATTAATATATATTTTGATTGTGACAAGGATGCGTTATTAATTCAAGTAAGGCTTGAGGGAAAAAATGTTTGTCACACTGGAAATCTATCTTGTTTTTTTACACCAGCGTCATTCCCGCGTTTACCCTGAGTTCCATCGAAGGGGAGGCGGGAATCCAGTTCAACATAAATCATATGAAAATTAACAAACTGTTGGAAATAATCAAAGATCGTAAGATTAAAATGCCTGAGGGTTCTTATGTGGCCTCTCTATTTGAATTAGGAGAGGATCGAATTATTCAAAAAGTTGGCGAAGAAGCCACTGAAGTTGTCATTGCGGCAAAAAATAAAAATAAAAAAAGAATTATCTCGGAAGTTTCGGACCTAATATTTCACCTGTTGGTTCTTTTGGTTTTATCAGATATTACCCTATCAGATATTGAGAAAGAGTTAGAAAGTCGAAATAGATAGTCCTTCGCTAAAAATATCCTATTTTAATGCTCCAAAATACTACTTTTGTAGGTTATAAGCGGTGGACTATTAATATTCCATTATTTATGATCGATTTATTATGTCCACCTATTCCTGACTTAGGACAATTAGTACCCCAAAGTCCTTAACGATTCAATTTCT
>CABIKN020000029.1 GCA_902200405.1 Candidatus Roizmanbacteria bacterium
AGCATTATACCTGTTTAAAGTAATTAGTTTAGACCCATTTTTTGAAACTTAAGCCCGAAATGTATATAACTAAACATTCGTTTGAAGTAATCAACGACATACTATTCTATCCTTTGTTCTCAGTTGTTGTGTTTGGTTTTATGACATTATATTTGGTTGGATCAACTGGAAAAATAATTGCAAACGAAGTATTGGCCGGTATGATTTATTGGCAAGTACTTAACATAGCTCAGTATTCTGTAGGAGTTGGATGTCTGTGGGATGTTTGGTCCCGCAATCTTACCAATATGTTCATTTCTCCGATTAATATAAATGAGTATCTATTCTCTTTTGCAATATCAGGGACAATCAAAGCCCTCATTATTTTGATACTTACGAGCACTCTTTCTTTATATGTTTTTCAATTTAATATTTTTTCGATTGGATTGTTTAATACAATATTGATTTTCATAAACTTGGTATTTTTTGGATTTTCGTTTGGAGTTGTTATGCTTGGACTTATAATTCGTTTTGGAACCAAGGTAGCTGCTTTTGCCTGGGGATTTATCAATATATTTCAACCATTTATGGCGGTAATTTATCCAGTATCAATTCTTCCACAGCCATTTCGTGGAATCGCATATTTATTTGCTCCAACATATGTATTTGAAGCAATGAGAAAAAATTTAAACGGACAAAATGCAATTACTGAGATTGTTTATGCGCTAATACTCAATATAATCTTTTTTATCGTAGCAACTATTTTTTTTCGCTTCATGTTAGCCAAGTCTAAAGAATCTGGCGCATTTGCAAGACTAGAGGGATAGAAAGTTAGATACCTTTTAAAGAAAGTTTATTAGAAGAAGCTTGAGTCAGAATGTTCGAGTTAAAGGTATAGGTTATTTGTTTTTTTTTCTGGTATTTTTCCTCAGCGAAGCCGATTAATTTTTTGAGCAGTTCTTCAAACGGAACTCCTGATGCTTTCCATAGATGATGATATAAAGTTCCGGGTAAAGTATTAACTTCGTTAGCGTACCATTTTGCCGACTTTTTATCATAAAGAAAATCGACTCGGGTAATTCCAGAACATCCGAGCACAAGGTAAGCTTTTTTGGCTGCGTCTTGGATCTCTCTGGTAATTTTTGAATTTAATCGGGCTGGAATGATAATACTTTTAGTAGCGTTTCCGGTTTGTGCACCACCACCTTTTAGATACTTATCTTCATAAGAAAAAAATCCGCTGGAAAAGACCGACTCCTGAAGTAGGGACGGAGTCGGATTATCATTGCCAATCAAGCAACAGGTAACATCCATTAAATCTTCTACAGCCTTTTCAACAATTACTTTTTCATCGTAGTGAAGGGCTACTTCGATCGCGAACTCCAGTTCCTTTTGATTTTTTGCTTTCGAAATACCGATCGATGAACCAAGTCTGGCCGGTTTAATGATGAGTGGAAAATTTAATGATTTAATTTGTTGAATGACCTTCTTTTTATCAATTCGCCACTCATTCAAATTAAAATATACAAAGTCAACTGTAGGAATGTTATTGGCTTTATAGATCATCTTGGTTAAAACCTTATCCATGGTGATTGCCGATGATGTCACGTCACAACCAACGTAGGGTACGTTTAGTATCTCGCAGAGTCCTTGGAAAGTTCCGTCCTCTCCGTTTTGTCCATGAAAGGCGGGAAAAGCTATATCAAAGACGACATTGCCCTTCATAAATCCAGACTGTTTAACCATTTTTCCTGACGACTTATTAAAGTCAATATTGAATGATTCAAGTTTTTTTTCTAAATCGGTTGGGTTTTGAGTAAAAAACTTCATTGACGCAAGTCTGGCATCAGAGTACCATTTGCCCTTTTTGTCAATATAAACAGGGATGACGTTATATCCGCATTTTTTTAAACCGGAAATAATTAGTTGTCCGGTAAGGATAGAAACATCATGCTCTGGGCTACGGCTTCCAAAAAAAACACCAATTGTTTTCATAAGGTATATTATAACGTAATTTTCATTTAATAGGAAATTTTCTAAAACATTCCTCCTTCATTTGACTATAAAACTTTAATACAATTTCTAGGGTTGCAGAGCTAATATTATTTGTTAACGAATTATTAAATTTACTCTTTGTATCATTTAAACAACTATCTAATAATAATCTTACTATCTTCTCTTTATTTTCTGTTCGTCTATCTCTTTGAGGAATATATATAACAAAATAATATCCTATCGATAATGCAGTAACAAAAAAACCCACTGCAAAAATAGTTTGAATTAGATTAATTTTATTCTTAGTTTTTTTCATGTTTTATTCTATATCAACTTTTAATCCATATTATATCTTTAAATAAAAAACATCAATCAATGTCTGTTTTAATAAAATCATTTTTGTTTTTTGATATAAAAGTTTGCGTATTTCCATCCCGTAATTTTAGTTTAAATATTATATTTTTCTTATGTTTAAAATTTATAAATCTACCTTCACGAATATAGCCAGAATTTGAAATCAAAGGGCAATCGATAATTACACGCAAAATCAAAAATAAAAACCGTTCCCATTTTTTGTCATCGTCGATTAGCATTAAAGGTAAATTATTTCTACTAAAAAATAATTTTAATTCTTTTCTTAGGACAATTAACATTACAAATGGAAAAAAACTTGTGTTTTTTCTTATTCCTAAATAACGATCTAATCCTCGGTAAAAATCTTGGACTATATCTAACATTTTTTTTGCAGCAACTCTATCCATTTGTGCATGTACTGACCAATCACAAAAGAATGATAATATTGGATAATTTTTATAACTATGATCGTGTTCTTTTAAAATTTTTCTTATCAATACCAAAATATATATTACCTGAGGTTCAGTAAAAACGTTTTTTGATATTTCTTTACTGATTTTTTTAATAATAATATTTTTCATGTTTTTGTCTGTTTTTGATTGAAATTTGTCAGTGTTATTTTAATTATCATTTCCGCAGAGGCGGCGGGAATCCAGTCTAAATAAACATTTTATAAAGTAATTATGGCTTGGATCCCCGTCTTCACGGGGATGACTAACTACTTATTTGTCTTTTAATTTCCGATGTTTTTTATCAAAAGATAATTTTCGGGTGTGACGATTTTTTTTCCTGTTTTTTGTTCTAACTCTAACCTGGCATTTTTGGCAATTCGTCCGCCTTTTTTCGCTGGAATTTTATTATCTTCAAAACCTTTTGTTTCCATATTTTCTGCAATCTGGCGAGTCGAAAGTTCAGCCAAAGCAGTGAAGATGAGTTCCGCTTCACTCATGTGATCGCGTAAATTTTCTCTTTTCAGATTTTTAAGTCTTTTATGTTTTTTTACTGATAAATCACTCCATTCTTCGTGAATGATATTAGTCAAAATTGCATATTCATCTTTTTCTTTGACATCATTTTCTTTCCAATAATCTGTCAGTTTATTTCTTGTTTCTTGTCCCATCATTCTTTGTTGAATCCATTTTTGACTGCGACCCAACTTCTGCCAGTTACTTCGAGCGCGATTTACGGACCTTTCAGGATCAACTGTTTCCTGCATTCTTTCATAGCCGACTTTAGCGAGCCAGAGTTTTATTGGTTCGGCTTTAGGACTTGGCACCGATTGAATAAGTCGAAGTAGCGTTTCAACATCGGCAACATCAGTTCCTCTCAACTTGCCATCTTCAGCTTTCAATTTCAACCGGTTACATTTTGTAACCACTTCACTTCCTTCTTTTCTCAAGCGATTTTTCAGCACTTTCCAGTAATTTCTGGCTAATTGAAAGTCCATCTGACTTGTCAAAACGCCAACTATATCTACAACGGAGAAGAACCACTTTTCTTTTTTATCGTCCCAAATACGCCGGATTTTTTTCCCTTCAAAAACAGAAATTTTAGAAATCCGATTCATATTTATACTATACATAATTATCCGGCCAGTCGTTCTGGAAGAGAACAACATCACCAGATTTTATAATATTATTAAGATTATTTTGCGCCTCCATCATTGAGTCACACATCAGAATATTTTTTTGGTTAAAACCGGCTTTAATTAATCCTTCTTCAATATTCGGGGTGACAGAGTTTTTAATGAGAATCACTAAATCTATAACGTCGTTTAATCTTTTGCCAATTTTCTGGTGGACTTCTTTGTTTTTGTCCCCCATTTCGACGAGTCCCGGCGTGACAAAAATTTTTCTTCTTTTTTTAAATAAAGATAAAGTTTTAATGGCTTCCTCTACCCCATCGGGGTTACCGTTATAACTATCGTCTATAACAAGAATATTTTTTTCCCGATTTAAAATCGGTTGCAGACGATGAGCCGGAGTCTTTATTTTTTTCAAACCGTTCTCAATTTCTTGAGTCGTTAAACCAAGCTTTTTTGCCAAGTAAATTACCCCATCAATCTTATCTAAATTAAACTGACCTAACAGAGGGAAAAATATTTTTTGATAAATATATCCCGGCGCATCTTCGTTAAATTCGATTTTTCCATTTGCTTGATATAGATATACCTCTTGTTTAGAAATAAATTTTTTATAGTTATCTTTAATAAGTTTATCTTTACCGTTTAAAAGCAATAGACCGTTTGGTTTCATGTCTTGGGCTATCTCAAAAATAGTCCTAACACTGTTATCAATCGATTTTAATCTTTCGAAATGAGCTTCGTTTATTCCCGTGATTACACCAATTTGGGGAGGAACAATCGCACAGATGTTTCTGATATCACCTGAATAATATTCCCCCATCTCAATAACCAAGACCTCTGTTCTTTCGTTGATCTGACTTAAAATAGTTCTGGCAATTCCGACCGGAGTATTGACGCTTTCTGGAGTTTTGACAACCTGGTATTTTTCTCCCAAAATTGTGGTAATAAGGTCTTTCATCCCCGTTTTTCCATAACTACCGGCGACGCCGATAATCTTTAAATTTCTCAGTTTTTTTATCTTATTTTTTGCCAAAAAGACCAATAACTCTTTAATAAAAATATCAACAGGAAGAAGCAAAGTATTAATTATGATCAAAAATATATAACTAAAATATAGGCTTAGGGCGTAGCTAAGAACTAAAGCAATCATTTTATATGGATTATCAACGAAAATTTTACTGACAAAAAATGCTATTAAAAGAATTAAAAGTGAGCTTAGGGCTGTAATAAGCTTTATTTTTAAAGTAAATTTTAAAGGCTTGCGAAATTCACGGCTAGGCGGAATTCCTTTTGTGTCAATCACCGACTTTATAAAACGGGTAGAATCGTACTCCTCAAGTTGAAGTAAAAGTAGGTGAAAATAAAAGAACCTGATGGGATTGTAATAGTTCATATAAACGCGGTTAATGTTCTAACGAATTTTTCTGGTTGATCAATAAAACTAAAATGTCCCGTAGGCAAAATAATTAATTTTGACCCCTTTATTTTTTTATTCATTTCTTGTCCATGAAGAGGTGGGGTAACTTTATCTTTATCCCCCATAATTATAAGGGTGGGCTTGTTTATCATAGATAAAAACGATGTTAAATTTTCTGAAACAATCTTTGAAAAAATCTTTGACATTGGTGGATTATTAAGATATTCAGACCCTAGTAATTCGTAAATTTTTATTCGAACGACCTGCATAAAAGATGGAAAAAATAAGGGGCTTATGATTTTTGCTAATTTTATTTTAATATTTTTGAGCAACGAAGATTGTCTAATCCCGGCTGCATTAACTAAAACTAATTTAGTCAAAAAACTAGGATTTTCTGAAGCAATTTTAATTGCGATACTACCTCCAAAAGAATGGCCGATCAAATTAATATTTTTTAATCCCAGCTTTTCGATAAATTCATAAACGATTTTTTTATAATCATCAAGACCATAAGTGGTATCCGGAATTTGGGATTGTCCAAAACCGGGTAGGTCCAAAAAATATAATGAATAATTTTTTTCTATCAACTTAGGAATAATCTTAAACCAAAGTTTACTATCGACTTCCCAACCATGAAGAAAAAGAAGGGTCTTGACGGAAGTTTTTTTCTCCGGTAAAACGGAATAATAATTTATAAGTAGATCATTGATTATTATTTGCTTATGAGAAATTTGATTATTAGTCACTATTTATTTTGTTCCAGCCACCCGTTTCTAACCTCCGAGGTTAGAATAAGCTTGGCTAAAGTTTATAAACTTTTTAACAGTTTCTTAAATTCATTATATGAATTGACGTCAACTTTTTGTCCGTTTAAAAAAAAGGTTGGGGTTGAATCAACTCCAATTAGTTCCGCTTCCCTAAGGTCTTGAGCGACGCGACTTCTAACCTCTTGAGACTCAAAATCTTTGGTAAATTTATCAACATCAAGTTTTAGTTCTTTTGCATACATTGAAAAATGCTCTTTTAGGACATCATTACTAGTTGACCAAGATGTTTGATTTTTAAATAACAGATCTGACATCTCCCAGAATTTACCTTGAATACCAGCTGCATCGGCCGCGTACGCAGAGACATTGGCCTTATCATGGATTTGGTATAAAGGTAAATGTCTAAAAACCAAAGTAACTTTGTTAGTAATATCAAGATCTGCACTTCCTGAAGCATCTATAGAATTTAAAAAGTCATGAGCACTTTTACAAGATGGACATTGAAAATCACTATATTCAGTCAGAACGTTCTTTTTTGCTCGTGACCATTTGATATGATCGTCAGCTTTTAGGTCTTTAGCCTGTTGAAAGAAAACTACCTCCGGCTTATTAATAAGCATATAAACGCCGTAAAGAATCAAAAAAATGCCTAAGACGGAAACAACCGAGATAACTATAGTATTTTTATTCATACGGATAATTTTATCATCTTTATGGGGATTTTTGGCTGACTTTTTAATTTCTTCTTGACATATTGCAAGTCATTTGCAATAATGAGAAATGGCAAAAATTGGAATTAGATATACCAAACCAAGAAAATTAGTTTTTGAAGCATTGACTCACTTCTCCAAGCCGACTTCAGTAGCGGAAATAAATTCCTATCTTAAAAATAGAATTAACCTAACTTCAATCTATCGGACGCTCGACCTATTAAAGAAATCGGATTTGGTCAATGTAATATTATTCGGTGAAGGCAAAAAAAGATATGAGCTAAAAGATAAAGATGAACATCACCATCACCTAGTTTGTGAAAATTGTGGAGATGTAAAGGATATTGAAATGCAAGAAACAAATATGTTAAAAAATGTTGAAGAACAATCAAAGTTCAAAGTTTTGAAACATAATCTGGAATTTTTCGGATTATGTCAGGATTGTCAGTAGTTTGATTATAAATTATTTTAATAAAATGAATAAATACTTGCTTGGGTTAGCGTTGGTTTTATTGTTAGCAGTTTTTATGTATAGATCAAGGAATCAGGTTATGGTTAAAAACGATAATGTCCAGGTCGTCACCTCGTTTTATCCTTTATATTTTTTTGCTTCTGAAATTGGAGGGGGAAAAGCTGATGTAAGAAACATTACTCCAGCTGGCGCAGAACCTCATGATTATGAGCCAACGACTCAAGATATTGTCAGTATAGAAAAAAGTAAACTACTTATCTTAAACGGTAGCCAACTTGAAGCTTGGGGCGATAAAGTAAAAGATAATTTGCAAAATAAAAGTGTAGAGATTATTTCAGTTGGTGATGATTTAGCTAGTCAACAAATAGAAGAAGAAGGCAAAAAAATCAGAGATCCTCACGTGTGGCTCAGTCCCCCACTCGCTAAAAAAGAAATCGAAAATATTTTAAAAGGTTATTTGAAAGTAGACCCGTCCAATAAATTGTATTACGAAAGTAATACCAAAAAATTAAAATCACAATTGGCTGAACTTGACGACTCCTATAAGCAAGGGCTAAAAAATTGTATCCAAAGAAATTTTGTTACTTCCCATGCTGCTTTTGGGTATCTGGCTAAAGCTTATGATTTAAAACAAATTCCTATCTCTGGATTATCTCCGGAAGAAGAACCATCGTCAAAACAATTAATCGAGGTATCTAAATTTGCAAAAGATAATAATGTTAAATATATTTTCTTTGAAAGCTTGGTTAGTCCAAAACTATCAGAAACAGTTGCCAATGAAATCGGAGCTAAAACTTTAGTTCTAGATCCTATAGAGGGAATCAGTGATAGTGACATGAAGTCAGGAAAAAATTATTTAAGTGTAATGAATAATAATCTTAAAAATTTAAAAATAGCCCTAGAATGCAAATAGATCATAGCGAAAATATTGTTGAGCTAAAAAATATCTCCTTTGCATATGGTGGAAAAAATGTTTTAGAAGATATAACTTTTAACGTTCATAAAGGTGACTATCTTGGGATTGTTGGTCCAAACGGAGGCGGAAAAACCACTTTATTAAAAATAATTATTGGGTTATTGACTCCGAGTCATGGAACGGTTCATTTGTTTGGCCAAGACATTTGTTGCTTTAATAAATGGTCAAAAATTGGTTATGTTCCCCAAAAAGCCACTAATTTTGATAATTCGTTTCCTCTGACAGTCGAAGAAGTAGTTACAATGGGAAGATATGGTAAGCCAAAAAATGACAAGATAGTTCTTCAATCTTTAAAACAAGTGGAGATGTTGGAATTCAGAAATAAACTCATTGGAGATTTGTCTGGCGGCCAACAACAACGTGTTTTTATTGCCAAAGCTTTAGCTGGTGAACCGGAAATAATTTTTTTGGATGAACCAACTGTTGGAGTTGATCTAAAAACTCAAGAACAGTTTTATAGGATTCTTAAAGATCTTAACAAAAAATTAAAACTAACTTTAGTTCTCATATCTCATGACATTGATGTGATTGCTTCTGAAACTACCGAAATAGCCTGCGTAAATAAAAAACTTATTTATGATAATAATCCTGAAAATTTTTTAAGAAGCGAGAAGCTTAAGAAATTATATGGAAGCGGTGTTAAGTTTGTTTTTCATACACACTAATATGTTTGATATTTTTCAATACGGTTTTATTTTGAGAGGACTTGAAGCTGGTCTGATTATCGCTGTTATCGCTCCTTTGATTGGGATTTTTTTAGTGTTGAGACGTTATTCATTGATCGCGGACACTCTTTCTCATGTTTCTTTAGCAGGAATTGCTTTAGGATTATTATTAAAAATTAATCCTATTATCACAGCTCTCATTGCTTCTATTTCCTCATCGATTTTTATTGAGAAGCTTAGAATTAATAAAAAAGTTTATGGAGAGTCTGCTTTGTCGATATTTTTATCCGGCAGTTTGGCGATCGCGATTGTTTTAATTGGTATTGCTAAGGGATTTAATATTAATCTTTTCAACTATTTATTTGGTTCAATCGTAACCGTTAAACAAATAGATGTTTATTTAATAGGAATTTTAGGAATGGTTGTCATTGGCCTCATAATTTTCTTTTATAAAGAATTGGTTTATGTGACCTTTGATGAAGAATCGGCTAAAGTTAGCGGTATTAATACCAACTTCATTAATACCCTTTTGATAGTTTTAGCGGCTTTGACAGTATCGCTTGCAATTCCGATTGTTGGTATTTTGCTGGTCTCAGCTCTCATAGTTCTTCCTGTTGTGACGGCTTTGCAGTTTAAAAAAAGCTTTAAACAAACAATATTGATTGCCGAAGTAATTTCTATAGTATCGGTATTTCTGGGTATATTTGTTTCTTATTATCTAAATCTTGCAACAGGAGGGACAATAGTATTAATAGCCCTGGGAATATTCTTTTTATCTCTGTTTTTTTGAGGCGACCATTGAAGCAATAAAAGTGGTAATCGGTACCGATAAAATCAATCCAATACTTCCGACCAGAGTTCTAACAATTTCATCAGCGATCATTTCATAATTTATCACTTCAGAAAGCGGATGAGGATTATTGATAAATAGGATTAGAAGTGGTAGAGCAGCTCCTGTATAAACCAATATTAATGTATTAACCATCGAAGAAATATGATCTTGTCCAATATTCATTGCTCTGCTATAGAGTTCATCAAATTTTAATTTGCTGTTTATTTCTTTTAGTTGAAAAACTATTGCTGATTGAGAGACTGTTATGTCATCTAATACGCCCAAAACTCCTATTATAATTCCGGCCAGTAACAACCCCTTCATATTAATTGTCCCCTGTTTGGCAACCTCCAAAAAACCGGCCTCTTCAGAAGCAAAGCCGGTCAATTTAGAAAAATTTACAAAAAAATTAGCAAGCAGCCCAGTAATAATAAGAGTAATAATCGTCCCCATGATTGCTACGGTTGTCTTTTTATTAAACCCGTGAGAAAAATAAAATGTAACTGGAATAATAAAGAGCGACCCGGTAATCGCGATTTGAATTGGATCAAGCCCCGAGGAAATGTTTGGTAGGATGTACAAAAAAATAATTAAAAATGAAATTACCATTCCCACTAAAGACAATAACCCTCTCCACTTAGCTATTATTATTGTTAATAATATAAATATTATAAAAAGCCATAATAAAGCGTCTCTCCTGATAAAGTCGGTAATAAAGAAGTTGTCATTACCTTTAAAATCTTTACTATATAAAACAACTACCTTATCACCTAGATTATATTTTTGTAAATTTGCTAAAGGATAATTACCACTTTCAATAATGATTTTTTTATTTTCTAAAGAACCTTTAGTTATCATCAGTTCAAGTTTTTGATAGAGTTGTGGGCTTACTCCACCCTTAGGTGTAATTTGCTTTTCTACTAATATCATCGTAACAGTCGCTTCAAGTGATTCTTGTTTAGGTACGTTTGTTTGAGCGTTAACTTTATTTAAAAAAATAGACGAAAGGAACAAAAATATTATTAAAATTAAGAATTTTTTAATTTTCATGATTTTCTTACTTATTTCTTGTGAAAGGAAAAATATACATAAAGAGACCTGTGATCAACATTCCTAAAAAAACTATAGCAAAATAAGGGCTGAGATTATTGTGAAGAAAACGAATTAAACCTAAATCAATAAAAGTTAGCTTTTCGCTTATAAAAGTATATTTAAGCAAAGTTCCAGTCCCGGCCATTAAAACACCAATAACAGCAATTATAAGCACTAGTAGTCGATGAATTTTTCTGGATAGTAGGTATAGATTTGTCATAATTGTATTTTCTTTTTCATTGTTTTAAATTTAATTATTCTAATGTAGAAAGGACTAAATCAATAATTGGTTTTGACAAAGGATACTCTCTATCACAATCTTTTTGACATGAGTAAGAAATTATATATATTTTATCTCCTAGTTTAATATATGAGGTATCGATTAAAAGACGAAACTCTACCTCCTGTTCTATGCTTACAGAACGCCATCCATCATATGAATATAGTAGTTTCTTTGGTGCGTGTGCAAATTGAGTCCATAGACCGGATTTATTCATAGAACTAATGCCATCGTCTCTGCTATATGCCCCTTGGTAGTAATTTTCAGCCATAGTTTTTGGAGTATCTTTACATTCACTACATTCTTCCAAATTAATAGTTGTATCTATCCCATTTCGCTTGACAACAAGCCTAACTGTTCCATCCTTAAAATCATACATTAGACCATCCGCAGGGTAGGAAAAAGAATATAAGTCAGAAGAATAAATTTTAACTGATTTCTCCACTGATTTCTTCGTGAAATACTGAGAAATTACCAATAGTAACGCAAGAATAAAAACAGCTATAATTCCAATTTTATTTTTAGCCATAAGATAATTATGTAGTTAAGTATTTTAAAGTCAAGCGATGAGCCTGAAATTCTGTAACTCTCTAGGAAC
>CABIKN020000030.1 GCA_902200405.1 Candidatus Roizmanbacteria bacterium
GACTTTAAAATACTATGTTAAAATTAATCATGAAAAAAATTATTACTTTAATTTTATTTATTTTTGCTCTCTCAATTTATTTATTAATAAATAATAAACAATGCTCCAATAAACAGGCAAAGAAATATTTAATTAATTCCAAAAATTATTGCTTGTTGACAGCTAGTAATCAAGAGCAGTGGGAAAAAGGACTCATGTTTTATAAAAAACCTGTTAACTTTGACGGAATGATCTTTATTTTTCCTAATAAAGAAACAAGAAGTTTCTGGAACAAGAATACCTATTTGGACTTAGATCTTTATTGGATGAACGAAGACAAGATTGTTGGTAAAAGTTTTTTACCATCGATATTAAAGTCTGAAAATTTAGTTACAATAAGTTCAGAAGAAGAAATTAATAGGGTAGTAGAGATTGTAAAATAATTATTTTTTAAGAGCCTCAATTCCTGGCAGTGTTCCTTTCTCAATAAACTCAAGCATCGCCCCGCCACCGGTCGAAATATGAGTAATTTTATCGAGATATTCTTTTTTAGAAATGGCCGCCAACGTATCTCCACCGCCAACGATTGAGACCGCGTCATGATTTTGAGCGATTGAATAATAAACAAAATCTGTACCTTCCTTAAAAGCCGGGTTTTCAAAATAACCAACAGGTCCATTCCAAATAATTGTTTTTGCTTTAGCAATAATGCCTCCAATAAGAGCTTTAGTTTCCGGACCGATATCAAAAATTGATTTATTTGAAGGAATATTTTCAATTTTTACAACTTCATGTTCTTTATCATCTTTGGATGTTGCCACATCTGCATCAACAGGGAGAACAATAAAAGCTCGGTTTCCCTTTGCAAGCGAAAGTAGTTTTCGCGCTTGTTGAACCGCTTCATACTCACAAAAACTAGTTCCAACTTCAAACCCTTGTGCACAAGCGAATGTATTGGCTAGACCACCACCAATAATTAGATAGTCAACCATATCGACTAGTTTGTTGATTAGCCCAATTTTTGTTGATATTTTAGCACCGCCGATTATGGCAACGACCGGTTTTTTAGGATTTTTTAAAACTTGAGAGATTATTTTTAATTCCTTTTTAAGGAGTAATCCTCCATATGACGGCAAAAACTTTGGGGGACCAACTATAGACGTATCTGATCTGTGACTAACACCAAAGGCATCATTAACATAAACATCAGCTAAAGAAGAAAGTTCTTTGGCAAATAAAGTTGAGAAGTCCTTTTCTTTAGGGAAGAATCTAATGTTTTCTAAAACAACTATTTTTTCTTTTTTTTCTTTTACTTCTTCGATGCTGTTGACAAGAGTAATCTCAACATTAGGCATATACTCTTTTAATTTATCTGCCACAATTTTTAATGAAAATTTTTTATCAAATCCTTTTGGTCGTCCAAGATGGGAAATTATTATCAAACGATTATTATTTTTTAATAAATAGTTAATTGTGGGGAGCGACTGTTTGATTCGGGCATCATTTGAGATAGTATAGTCTTGGTTCAATGAAACATTAAAATCTACACGAAGGAGGATTGTCTTATTTTTTATTTCAGCTTCATCAATATAGGTTATTTTAGACATAGTTTGAAAGCTTTTCGACTAAATCCACTAGTCTAGTGCTATAACCCCACTCGTTATCATACCAACCAAATATTTTTACTAAATTACCATTAACAACTTTTGTATAGTTGGAATCAAATATACATGAATAAGATGACCCTATGAAATCAGAAGACACTAGGACTTTTTCTTCATAACCTAAAATTCCTTTCATCGATGTTTCTGATGCTTCCTTAAATTTTTGATTTACTTCTTCAACAGTTGTTGGCTTTTCGACAACCGCAGAAATATCAGTGATAGACCCTGTTGCAACCGGAACTCGAAGTGACATACCATCAACTTTTCCTTTAAGTTCTGGAATCACTCGTGCCACAGCTTTAGCGGCGCCCGTTGTTGAAGGAATAATATTCATAAAAGCAGCTCTTGATCCGCCTGGGTTTTTTCCAGCGTCATCAAGTAATTTTTGACTAATTGTCATTGCGTGGGTAGTTGTCAAAAATCCCGAGATAACTTTAAAATTATCATTAATTACCTTAAACATCGGAGCAGAACAGTTAGTTGTACAGGAAGCATTTGATATGACGGTTTCTTTTTTAAAATCAAATTTATCATCATTGACGCCAAGAACAACAAACGGTGTTTCCTCATCTTTGGCAGGAGCGGTCAAAATGACTTTTTTTACACTTCCTTTCAAATGCTTTTTCAAATCTGGTTTTTTATTAAAAGCACCGGTTGCGTCAACAACAACATCAATCCCATATTTTTCCCAAGGAATATTTTCAGGTTCGTCATTGAGTAGAGTTAAAATTTTTTTTCCATCCACAGAAATTCCGTCCGATTCTTCTTTAACTTCCATTCCAAAACGTCGATAAACTGAATCAAAAGCGAGTAGGTAAGCCATTATTGAAGTTGACGTTTTTCTAGTGTTGATAGCTACAATTTCAAAACTATTTCTAGTCAAGGCAATTCTTGTAAAAGCTCGACCAATTCGACCAAAACCGTTCAACCCGACCTTTATTTTTTTCATAATTTTATTTGTTATTTATAATAATGGTGATGAGTAGTGATATATCGTATTGTTCCTGATGTTCCACGAATAACCAGCGAGTGAGTTATAGCTTTATTTTTTCCAAAGACAACACCATTGAGGAGAGGACCGTCGATCACGCCGGTTGCCGTAAACGTCAATTCTTTTCCTTTAGCCAACTCTTCGGCAGTAAAAATTTTATTAATATTCTTGACGCCAGCTGCTTTAATTTTTGGAATATCAGCGTCTGTTTTTGGTTTAAATTGACATAAAATTTCTCCACCTAAAATTTTTACAGGAACAGCGGCAAGTACCGCTTCGGTCGATCCTCCAATTCCCATCAATATATCTATTCCAGATTCAGGAAAACAGGTAGCGATAGCCGCAGCAACATCACCATCGGTAATTAATCTAACGCGGGCACCGGCATCTCTTACTTCTTTGATCAAATCAGCATGTCTTTCCCGATCTAAAATAACCACGGTAATTTCTTCAACTTTTTCACCAAAGGCTTTAGCAACTCTGGAAACATTTTCTTTAACAGAAGCTTCTAAATTAATAATTTTTTTACCAAGGGGACCAACGGCGATTTTTTTCATGTAAGTATCAGGAGCGTGCAGAAGAGTCCCTTTTGGACCAGAGGCAATCACTGTTGTTGCATTGTATCTTCCGTAGGCAACACTTTCAGTACATTCAAGGGGATCGATAGCTAAGTCCATCGCTGGTCCTTTTTTTGTTCCAACTTTTTCTCCGGTATAAAGCATCGGCGCTTCATCTTTTTCTCCTTCACCAATGACAACGGTTCCGGAAAAATCAATTTGATTAAAACGAGACCTCATGGCATTAACAGCTGCTCCGTCAGCTTTATTTTTATCACCTCGACCGATCCACTTAGCGGCCTCAATTGCAGCAGCTTCTGTAACACGAACAAACTCAAGAGCTAAGTTTCTATCCATAGTTTATGTATTGATTAATATACTAAATAAACTTGTATTTGTCTATTTAATAGTGATAAAATATTTTAGGGCGCATCCATTAATAAATTTACAACATGTATGTCTGCGCCACAAAGGGCCGTAATCATCCCGCTTAGCGTGATGAACGAGCCCTTAGATTATTAATTATCTATTTAATAAATATGGTTACTGATCAAGCAGGTGAAAATATTTTAGCGAAAGTTGCCCGTGAGTTAGTAGCTTCTAGAAAAGGAATATTAGCGGCTGATGAAAGTACCGGAACAATGAAGAAACGGCTCGACGCAATTGGAGTTGAAGCCACTCCAGAGAATCGTGCAATGTGGAGAGAAATAATGGCCGGAGCTCAAGGAATAGAAGAGACGATTAGCGGTGAAATTTTATTTGATGAAACGCTGCGTTCACCTTTACCAAACGGCAAGATGATCTCTGATCTGCTTAAATCTAAAAACATTCATCCTGGTATTAAAGTTGATGGCGGCGTAGTCAAAATTAACGAACAAGGAGAAACTTTTACCCAAGGTCTGGATAATCTTGAAACTAGATTAATGGAATATAAAAAAATGGGGGCAACTTTTGCTAAATGGAGAGCTGTATATAAGATAGGCGAAAAAATGCCTTCGACAGTTGCAGTTACCTCAAATTCTATTGGACTTGCGCAGTATGCTTTTCTTTGTCAAAGGGTCGGGTTAGTTCCAATTGTTGAGCCGGAAATATTAGTTCTTGAGGGGAACCATGATATTAATAAAAGTAAAGAAGTGACGACCGTGGTTCTTAAAGATGTTTTTTATTGGTTAAAACAATTTGGGGTACAACTTAATGGAATGTTATTAAAACCAAATATGGTTCTCCCTGGAAAAGATTCACAAAATAAGTCAAGCGCTGAAGAAATCGCCCGTCTGACGGTTGAGACATTAAAAGCAACTGTTCCTCCGGAGGTCCCCGGAATTGTCTTTTTATCAGGAGGACTAACCCCTGATCAATCAACAGAATATTTGAAAACAATGAACGCAATGTATCCCGGTTTATCGTGGCAGTTGAGCTATTCTTTTGGTAGAGCACTACAGCAAGAAGCTTTACAAGCTTGGATGGGAAAATCAGAGAATGTCAAGGCCACCCAAGATGCCTTTATGGTGAGAGCCAGAAAAGTATCTCAGGCGAGAGATGGAAAATAAATAACTGTCAAGTAAATTCTATTTAAACTTATTTTTTAGGAAATATTTGCTATAATATATAACATGAATCCAAGAGTAGATTTTTATAATAATTATTCACCTTCCGAAAGCTCATCAAGAGTAGCGGGAGGTATTTTTATGGAAAGAATTTAACTAAAAAATAAAATAAAATTTACCTCCCGAAAGGGAGGTTTTTTTATGGGTAGATTATTAATTTTAAAAAAATAAAAACATGATAGAAAAAATTGGACAATTAGAAAATAAAGGTAAAGTACATTTACTCGATCATAAATTTTATCGTAGAGTAGCAATAGATGTTGACAGTTGCCTCACTGGAATTGAGGGAATAGATTTGCTGGCAAAAATACGGGGGGTTGGAAAGGTTGTCACAGAAATGACTAGAACAGCAATGGGGAAAGGAGGTTTATTTAATATTGCACTTGCCAAGCGACTTGAACTTATTCAGCCGAATGGAAACGATCTTGATCATGTTTCAAATATTTATATTGAAAATATTGTAAAAGATGCCAGAGGAGTTATAAAACTTTTACAAAAAAATGGAGTTGACGCTATGTTGTTGTCAGGAGGATTTAGACGTTCGATTATTCCACTGGCAGAATATGTTGGAATACCAAAAAAAAATATTTATGCAAATGATCTAATTTTTGGAGAAAAAGAAGAGTATCTTGGTTTTGATGGAAAAAATCTTTTATCCCAAGAAAAAGGAAAAAAGAAACAAATAGAAGAGCTTAAGTATAAAAAAACAGGACTTTATGCAATTATTGGGGACGGAGTTTCAGAGCTTGAAACTGAGCCAGAAACTGATTTTAGGATTGGTTTTGGAGGTTTTGTGTCAAGGGGGCGAGTAGTTAAGGAGGCAGATATTTTTTTGTCAGAGCAGACTTTTGCTCCATTGATTTTATTATTGCTAAATCCGCAAAAAATAAGGAGAATATTTTATGAACAACCTGAAAATAGGGAATTGTTAGTAAAAGCGTTTAACTCTATGAGTGGAGTAAAATTTAATAATAAAGCAAGACTATTAAAACAATCAATAATGGAGTTATATGAAGAATTTGTATTTTACGCAAAAAATATTAGAGAATAGAATTTTTAACTTTTTATTTTACCGGATCAAATCCCCCCTTGTTCCATGGATGACAGCGGGTAATTCTTTTTAATCCGATAAATAATCCTTTGACACCTCCATATTTATTAACTGCTTCGTAAGTGTAATCCGAACAAGTCGGTGTGAAACGGCAAGCGCTTTCTGTCAAAAACAATTGTTTTGCTAAAGCTCCACGAAAGATTTCTGTTTTTTGATAAAAACGAATCAATTTTAGAATAATCTTCTTCATACAGTATAATTCTACTATGAAAATATCGATAATTACTTTATTTCCAAAGATGATCACCGGTTTTTTTGAGGAAAGCATCGTTAAGCGAGCAATAGAAAAAAAGTTAGTCGAGGTAGAGTTGATTACTCTAAGAGATTTTGCCATCGATAGTTATGGAACAGTTGACGACCGGCCATACGGAGGAGGAGCGGGGATGATACTGCGGATTGAGCCATTATATAAAGCGTTAGAAAAAGTTAAAAGTGAAAAGTTAAAAGTTAAAAATAAAAGTCAAAATTTAAAAGTTATAATAACAAGCCCAAAAGGAAAACAATTTAATCAAAAAAAGGCCGTTGAATATTCAAAGCTTGACAATCTGATAATTATTGCCGGACATTATGAGGGAGTTGATGAGCGGGTTTTGAATTTTGTCGATGAAGAAGTTTCACTTGGCGATTTTATTATGACCGGAGGAGAAATTACCTCAGCCGCGATTACCGATGCGATTGTTAGGTTAATTCCAGGCGTTTTGAAGAAAGAGGAAGCAATACTTCAGGAAACCTTCAGTATAAAAGGAGAAAATTTATTAGAGTATCCACAATATACTAGACCAGAAACATTTAATGGAATGAAAGTTCCAAAGGTTTTAATAGGTGGGAATCACAAAGAAATAGAAAAATGGCAAATGGAAAAAGCTCTTGAGGAAACCAGAAAAAAACGACCAGATCTGCTTGACTCAGATAAAAATATAGTTTAGAATCTAACTATTACTAATTTAATATAAGTTCAAATGAGTAAATATTTTTGGTTATTATTAATTGGAGTTATAATAGTTAGCGGGGTACTTTTAACGAAACAAAAATCGACTTTAACATCAATAACGACCTCAGGTAAGGTTAAAGATTTTTCCATGATTGCTAAACAATGGCAGTTTGATCCATCTATCATCAATGTTAAACAGGGAGATAAGATAAGACTAAAGATAAAAAGCATTGATGTTACTCACGGTTTTAGTCTACTTGATTTTAATGTCAATGAAAATTTAGAGCCTGGAAAGGAAATTATAGTAGAGTTTATAGCTGATAAAAAAGGCGAATTTACATTTTTTTGTTCAGTTATTTGTGGCACAGGACATTCCGGAATGAAAGGAAAATTAGTAGTAGAATAAATATGTAAGGAGCAAAGATTTTTGTTCCTTACAATAATTACAAATTAATAATTTAAATATGAAAATCATAAAGCTAGAGGTAAAAAAGTTTTCGGATAAAATTTTATCAATGAAGGGTATTTCCAAAAAGACCGTTGAAGAGCATTTAAAGCTTTATCAAGGATATGTTAATAAATATAATGAGATTCAAGAAAATTTATCCGGATTAAAAGATGAAGATTATACAAAAGCTAATCAAGTTTTTTCAAATATACGAGAACTTAAGGTTGAACTTTCTTTTGCTTGGGGCGGGGTAATTAATCATGAAATTTATTTCAGTCATTTGGGTGGAAAAGGGGGAACGGCGAGTGGTAAATTATTAGAACAAATCGAAAAGGATTTCGGTAGTTTTGAAAATTATAAAAAAGATTTAAAGGCAACAGGAATCTCTGCCCGCGGTTGGGTCTGGACAGGTTTTAATTATAGAGAAGATAGGCTGGTAAACTATTTAGGCGATTCACAAAATACTTATTCAATGTGGGGAGTTGAACCGCTGGTAGCTCTTGATACTTATGAACATGCCTATTTTATTGATTATGGTGTCAATCGGGCAGGTTATATTGATTCATTTTTTGAAAATTTAGATTGGAAAGTAGTTGAAGAAAATTTTCAAGATATAGCCGGTTGTTGTGGAGAATGTTGATATTATATAATTCTTGGATATGGTTAGAACCAGAATTGCTCCATCTCCAACGGGTTATCCTCATATTGGCACTATCTATCAAGTGCTCTTCGATTATGTTTATGCAAAACAACACAATGGTAAGTTTATTATGCGACTCGAAGATACAGACCAAGCCAGATTCGTCCCCGGATCAGAAGATGTAATCTATAAATCTCTGGAATGGTTTGGTCTTAATCCTGAGGAAAGTCCAAAAATCGGTGGCCCGTATAAGCCATATCGTCAATCAGAACGCCTTCCTATCTATCAAAAATACGCTAAGGAATTAATAGAAAAAAAACATGCCTACTATTGTTTTTGTACCAAAGAAAGATTGGATGAGATGAGGAAAGAACAACAAGCAAAAAAAATGAACCCGATGTATGACAAACATTGTCGAAATCTTGGACAAAAAGAAGTTAATAAAAATTTAGAAAATAAAATACCTTTTGTCATTCGAATGGCAGTCCCCGAAAATCAGACGATCATTCTTAATGATCTAATTGTTGGTGAAGTAAAATTTGAGAGTAAAACGATTGATGATCAAGTAATTATAAAGGCCGATGGTTATCCCACCTATCACTTAGCAGTGGTAGTCGACGATCATCTGATGGAGATCACTCACATATTTCGAGGGAGAGAATGGTTACCATCAACACCAAAACATGTTCTACTATATCAGTTTTTTGAATGGAAAATACCAGAACACGGCCATTTACCATTAATTTTAAATAGCGACGGAAAGGGAAAACTATCAAAAAGGTTTAATCATGCTTCGGTTGATTATTATCATCACTTAGGTTATTTACCAGAAGCAATTTTAAACTACTTAGCTAATTTAGTTTGGTTTCACGAAGGAGGCAAAGAGATCTATGATCTTAATGAATTTATTAAACTGTTTGATATAAAAAAAATAGGTTCTCAAGGAGCAAGATTTGATTTACAAAAACTAGATTGGGTAAATGGTATTTATATCAGGAACATGAAGCAAGAAACTTTAAATGAAAAAATTATGGATTTTTACAAAGACAAAAATCTTCCAAAAGATATTGTTTTAAAAACAATTCCATTAATTCAAGAAAGAATTAAAAAATTATCTGACTATTTACCATTGTGTGAATTCTTTTTTAAAGCCCCCGAGAAATATGAGGTTGATCTGGCAAATAAAAAAGATTTTTTTAAACAAGTTCATCAAGAATTAGAAAAAGTTACTGATTGGAAAACGGGTTTGATCGGAGAGTCACTCATTAACTTAGCTAAAAAATTAGAGATAAAAAATTCCCAGTTTTTTATGGATATGAGAGTTGTTATTACTGGGAAAAAAATTTCTCCTCCTTTGAATGAATCAATGGAGATATTAGAAAAAGAGGAATGTTTAAGACGATTGACAATTGATTAATTTTTTAGTATTTTTAGGATATGAAACCAAAAATTACATTACTTTTAATATTATCTTCAAGTTTATTGTTTTTTCGTCCTTCGCTTGTAAAATCGGAGTCTGAAACTATTCCAACAATAGGAGAAATTCAAAATATAAGACAAAACGTTAGAAAAAATATTTTGGAACAAAAAGAAAAAAGAGACACCGCTAAAGAAACAATGCAAGCGGAAAGAGAAGTAAGAAAGGCAGAAATGGAAAAAAAGAAAGAAGAAATCAAAGTAAAAAGAGAAACATTTAGAGAGACTCTACAAACGGAAAGGGAAGCAAGAAAAACAAAAATGGAAGAAATGAAAGAAAGTTTCAAAGAAAAAAGAAAAGCTTTTAGAGAGAAGATAGAAACAATTAAGGATGAAAGAAAAAAACTTTTGACTGAAAAGATTGATAACCGTATGTCAACTGTCAATAGAAATCAAACAGACAGAATGATAAATGCTTTAAATAGATTAACCGAACATATAAACAAACTTCAAGAAAGAATTACTCAAGCAAAGGAAAATAATATAGACGTATCGACAGTTGAATCTGCTATTAGTACTGCACAAACAGCCATTAGCTCTGTTTTAGCTTTAGTTGAACAACAAGCAGCAAAGGATTATGCTTTTACAATAAGCGACGAGGCAAATCTTGGGCAATCAGTCAAAGCATCATATGATACCTTAAGTCAGGATTTAAAGAATACTCAAGAGTCATTAGTCAAAGCAAAGGAAGCAGTCGTTGTTGCTTATAAAGTAGCGGGAACATTAGAAAAAATTACACCAACCCCAACGGTGGTCACACCATAAAATATGGATCCAACTCAACCAGCTCAAGCAAATAATCAACCAAATATAACACCTAATTCAACTCAACCAGCTCAAGCAGAAAGTCAACCAACTCAGAAATCTTCATCAAATATAATATTGTTAACTCTCATAGTTATTTTAACAATTATTGCTGTGATTATCGGTGGGTACATTTTATTTTCAATAAATCAAAAGAAAACATTACCAAGCACAACTCCCAATATTTCTCCCTCAACAAACATGAAGGAAGATATTGTAATAACGCCTTCAGCAGTTGAGTCAAACGACCCAAATGATGTTAATATAGGAAGTGTTGAAGCAGACTTAAAAGATATTGGAACTGATGTAGAGAGTCTACAATAAAAATTAGATGAGTACTACAAATAAATTAACCTATAAAGAATCAGGGGTTAATTACGAAGCGATCGACTACTTAAAAAGAATTGCTCAACAATCTGGGGAAAAAACTGTTAACAATTTGCCCAAAAATTATCAAGAAGTTTCTGCAAGTCGGGGAGAGTCTGCTCACGTTATCGATGCCGGAGAATTTTATTTTGCTTCGGTTATCGAAGGGCTTGGGACAAAAAGTTTGGTTGCCGATGAAATGTATAAATTAACGGGAAAAACATATTACGATAATGTTGCTTATGATACGGTGGCGATGATCGTCAATGATCTGATAACTGTTGGAGCGAAACCGTTAACTTTAATGGCTTATTGGGCAGCAGGGTCTTCGGACTGGTTTAGTGACAAAAAAAGAGCTGATGATCTGGTGACGGGATGGACAAAAGCCAGTAATGATTCCGGAACTGTTTGGGGAGGAGGAGAAACACCGGTTTTAACAAAGATTATTAATGAAGATTCTATTGATTTAGCCGGTTCCTGTTTTGGAATCATTAATCCGAGAAAGAATTTGTGTTTGGGGGAAAAACTTCAGGCGGGTGACAGGATAATTCTATTTGAAAGCAACGGGATACATGCGAATGGGTTAACATTAGCTCGAAAAATTGCGGAAAGTTTGCCTGATGGTTACTTGACAAAAATAGACAACGGAAAAACTTACGGAGAATCCTTATTAACGTCAACAATTATTTATGCAAAATTAATTGAAAAATTATTGGCAAATAATATAGATATTCATTATATGGTTAACATCACCGGTCACGGTTGGAGAAAGTTAATGAGACATAAAAAAGATTTAAAATATCGAATAACTGATTTACCTCCGGTTCCAAAGGTTTTAGAATTTATTGTTGAGCAGGGGAAACTTGATGATAA
>CABIKN020000031.1 GCA_902200405.1 Candidatus Roizmanbacteria bacterium
ACTCAAGGTATCAAAATTTAGCACTGATCCCGATATGATAATTTTTGCGCTATTTGTAGCCTGAGGAATTGAGGAAATATCTATAGAGTTGAAACTATCTTCTGTTTTTGCGATTGGCTTGGGCGAAGGTTGGGGAAAGAGTCCGGAAATAAAGCTTGAGGTATTTAATAAAAGTTTGATACCAAAAGTAAAGATAAAATATAGGACAACAACAAGGATCACCACATATGAAATGATCGTGTTTCTCATCTTTTTTTCTTGTACTCTTTCTAGTCTTCCCATTTTATATTTAATTTATAACATAAATTTTGAGCCATTATACCAAACGGCTCGAACTCATTTTATCAAAAATTCTTGAAAGAAAACAACTAAGAATTTTTTTATAATTTGCGACACTTCGCTCTCAATTTTGCGACATGACGAGCTTCAAATATGGGGGCTGGGGACTTCCACAGCGCTGACGACTAGAGCCGACCATTAAGGAAGTTCACCACCTTGAGGGGTAAGGCTTTGGTAGTCTGGGAGCTGGGGAACTTCCGGCGTTTGGCCAGACAACCGGACAACAACCAGTTAGTCAGCCGGACACTCAACCAACCCAACCAAACCAAACGACTGGCCATTCTGTCAGCCGGTCAAACTTCAAACACCACTCGCCCTCGCTAATCGCTCGGGCATTCCCGCCTCCCTCAGTCGGTCGGCGGATCTCTGCTTTGAACTTTGGTTGTCCTCCCTCCCACCTACGTCAAGACTTCGGCGGGTAAACCGGTCGGGCATTTCCGCCTCCTCCCGACTGATGAGTCCAAGGTCGGGATACGGCGGATACTAATGTATTATCTTAATCGTTCGTCTGTCCAACTACTACACGTCCAGCCCTCGCTCAGTCGCTCGGGCTTTTTAAAAACATCCCCCCAAACATTCCGCCTCCGCTTCGCTCCGGCGGTTTCTCGACTCATTCCTTTTCCGATCGGGGGGAAGTCGGCAGTTTTTATTTTATAAATTTTATTAATTAACGAATATAAACAAAATGTTCAGAATGAAGAAGTTTTGGAATTATTCTGTCAGCGTCTAATTTTTGAGTTTGATGTTGTTTGATGGCTTCAATCTTTTTTTTAAGAAACTTTTGAATTGGAAGTACTGTAATAATTTCATCAGGAGTTGGGATATATTTTCCAGGCAAATATTGTAATAAAACCGATGAATTCGATAACTCACCTTTTTGTTTAAGTTCTAAAACTGCTTGTGCAACTGCAATATGATCTGGATGAGATGTTGATTGAGGATGCATGGTTAAAATTAATCCAGGCTTAAATTTATCAAAAAGACTACGTGTTAAATTTATAACTTCATCAGGATATTCATTAAGCCTCCCATCAGGCAATGACCCAACATATATTTGATCAGGAGAAAACCCAAGAGTTGAAGTAGCAGAAAATACTTCGTCTCTGCGAATTTCAGACAATGATTTTACAAGTGGAATGGCACTTTGACCCGCGTCTCCTGCTGTAAGAGAAGCAATGTAGGCAGGTCTTTTAATCTGAATAAATTTTGACATTATTCCTCCGAATCCAAAACTTTCATCATCGGGATGAGCATTAATACAAAGTACGGGGGATTTTCTATTTTCTAATTTTCTTCGTTCAGACATAGTTAAAGTAAATTAAATTGATTATTTACAATTGCATTTGCGGTACCAACAAATTTAATTGGAGAATTTTGATGTATTGATTGTTCAGTTGTGATGATTTTCCCAATCGTTAAATCAGAATAAGTTTTTGCATTACCTATCTCACTCATTTTACTTTTAGGAATTAATATAATAAGCTGATTTTCACTCGTTGGAACAGGCTGTTTTTTTGTCATATATTCATACACTGCAATTAGAGCAGGGTCATGTTTATTGTCATCAGGAATATTGAGTATTAATGCGGCAGGGTTATTATCTGAAGATAATAATTGCTCAACGTCGTGAGGCTGAAATTTTTGTATGTCTTGATATTTGCCACCATTAACAATAGATTTTGTTTGGGGAGCAGAAATCAAATCGAGGTCATTCTGAGAAATACTAGTTTCCTCGAGTATTTCTCTATGTGATGTGTCTAATAACGATGAATCAAGTTCAGCATTCATTTTTCCTCCTGGAGTGGTAATGATCAACGATCCATTATTGCTTTCCCCGGAAAAAACAATAAAATCTTCGTCGCTTTCAATAGGTTTATAATGTAAAATTGAACCAGTAGATAAACCTGCGAAGATAGTTGATACACCATCAGGTCGAGTAATATCTATAGGTGCAAATACTTTTTTTTCTATTGGACAACGTGGATCGGTTTCAGATTTTGAACTCAATCTGATACTTGGGCATCCTCCCTGACATGAGTGAACGTGACCACACGATGCACAAGGATTAGTTTCATTTTCTTTTTTTATGTATGATCGTACGTCTTTAAAAGCTTGACCATCCTGCCAAAGTTCTAATAAAGTTTTGCCTTCACTAAATATATCGTGAAATGGTAAAGGAAAGTGTTCGTCTATGAAACCACAAGGCATAAAATTACCATTTGCATCAACAAAAGCAGAACGTGTACCTGCACCACAATCAAGCGCGGCTAATAATTCGGAGGGTTTGTCATATGAAGATAAATCATCAAGATCAAGAAGTGGATTTTGATCGGCAAATTTCCTTAAATTGTCATGTAATTTCCAAAATTCTTGAGTTGGATAAACAACGGCTACGCCATTAACGGTGGCGCTTCCAGATGGTTTTGCTACTCTTATACGGATTTTCGTTTGAAGTTTAAGAGAAAGTTTGTTTAAAAATTCAAGCTGATCCATTGAATTCTGTGAATTAATAATGGTTGCTCTCATCTCAATTTTTTTTGGGTCAAAACCATGTTTAAGTAATCTTAATCTTCCCAAAATTGCTGTCTCAAATAAGCCTTTCATTCCTCGAATATTATCATGATAGGTTGGATCACCGTCTATACTAATTGATACTTTGACTCTATTTCTTATAAGCGATTCAATTTTTTCATCTGGAAGAAGTCGTGGATTATTTAATGAAAAACCAGAAGTGCTAGTTGATAATGCAATTCCCGCACTCCCCAGTTGATCTAAAGATTCCCAAAAATATGGGTTTACAAAAGGTTCTCCCCCCCCCATTTTTACCTGTAATACACCCATTTGAATAAGCTGATCATTGATTTTGCGCGTTTTCTCCTGTGAAAGCGAAGGTAAACTTTGTTTTTGTTCTTTTGATGTTGCTACACCAGCCAAACAGAAAGAACAATTTAAAGGACACGATAAAGAAGGGTCAAAAAATACTTTTACCGGCGCTGATAATGCATTTTCTACAGGAGGATTTTCAATAACTCGTGACTTTGGGGCGACCTGAAGTATATCTAAATCTTTAGCTAAGGTCAACTTTCCCATCGTGTCTATACCTATGCCACTTATACCAGCATAACCATACTCCCTACGAACAATTGTAAGATAATTTGGTTGATTAATTGTTTCATTTCGTTTAGTTTCTGGTTTCATAATATTATATTGACCCAGTTCTGGACTTTAATGGAATGACAGGAATTCCTAATAAGGTAGCCAAATCTTGATAGTGATATCCTTGAAGATCGTAACCTCCTCTGGAAATCATGGATGACGAAATAAATAAAGCATCAGGCTTTTTAGATATGTCAGATCTTTTTAGCGACTCTAGAATGTCAGAAAAAGTTAATAACCCAGCAATACAAACATTACCACCAAAAAAATAATTTTGACCTGGCATTATAGTTAGGCTATTAACTCTTTCATTATCTTTAATATGGGCAAGTGCTTCTTGAAAAAATGGCACCATTATTTCACTTGTAACCATAAGAGGATTGACTATATTTCGTTCTTTTTGATGACGAGCCACTTGTTCAAATATTCCAAAATCTACATCATCGTGAAGAAGTAAACCAAATACTCCGACTGGTTTTTCACCAAGAAAACGAGGTGATTTTTGAGGATATGATAAAAGATCGGCCTCCTTTTGTGTTCCGTCAGGAAGAATAAATGAACAAACACAGGATGATTTTTCACCTTTTTGTTGCTTTATATAACTATCTAATAACATAAGCGTAGTTTCTGTTCTTGATCGGGGTTCAATGCCGTTTATCGAAATTATTTCTGACCCATGAGTAATTCCTGCGTACGAGGCTGATGATTCTGGCATGACACCTTCAATAGTGCTTTTTAATCCATGACGATTTAAAAGACCGACTGTAAGAATAATTGGCGTTTTGACTTTTTCCCTATGCGAGACAACTTGATTATCTATATCTGCAAGTTCTTCCGGAGAAAGCAACAGACTTTGATCATGGTCTTTTGTGGCCGTTGGCAAAGCAACTCGAATATATGAATGAGGCTTTTGTTGATCTGCGAAGGTAATAGTATCTAAAACATCTTGCATCGGTATCCAATTTGTTGTAGCAACGATTGATACATCAAAAGATATCCCAAGTTCATGCATTTTTTTTAATGAAGCAATAGCATTCTTATGATGTAAAGGATTATTGCCTTTTCCTGCCATAACCTTTGCTCGATGTTCTGGATTTGCACTATTTAGAGAGACCTGAAAAAGAAGTAATTTTTTCAACAAAAGATCTGACGCTATTTCTTGTAACATTTCTTCTGTAAGACTGCCTCCATGAGTTACGACTGGAATTTGATTTTTAGGATCACGATGAGCAATAGCTTTCATAATATCTAAAAACTGTGGGTGTTCAGTAGGTTCCCAATCCATCATGGCCATTCGTGCTTGAGCTGGACCAGTTTTTGTTTCTGGATTATATTGATCTAAAATTGTTTTGATATCAGGAAGCGATCGCATCCAATTATTGGGATAAACAATCGTGCTTAATCTTCTATCAACATAACAAAATCTGCAACCCTCCATGCAATTTCCAAATGAAAATGGAGTCACTGCACGTTGAGCTGACCCAAGAGAAACATTTAATGCAGAAAGATCCTTTATTTGAGCCGTGCCTTTTTCTATATCAACTTCAAAATATTGATTAATAAAACCTAAAAGTGTTTCGCTGAACGAAGTTGTTTGAGGATTTTCTTCAATATTTTCTACTTGTTTTTTAGAACCAAAAATATTAGTTTCAATACTCTTAATATCACTTTTTTTTATGGGTTTTCCATCAACATCAAAAAAAGTAAATTGTTGCATTAAAGATGAGATTACAGAACCCCAATTGACTGATAATTTATCTTGATTATTAGGCAAATTTGATGCGTTTTGTTCTTTTCCAAAACGTAAATAGTCAGACACGATACCAAGAATGGGAACGTCATGTGAAAATAATGCGGGGCCGACCGCATCTTCATGAAGATGTTGTGGTGCATTAGGAATTAATGAAATTTGTTCTAATACATCAGTTTCTGAAAAAGAATTTGGGATAACATACTGACCTTGAGAATCAATAAAACGTGTGTGACGTATGATATTTTGAACGAGATTAATTAAAGGTTGTTCTCGTTTTTCTATTTCGTTTTTTGGTAAAGAAAATGAGCCTAATTCGATATTACCTGGAACAGTAGAAAAACTATTCGGTAAACGAGAACGCACTTCGTAAGTTTTTAGTTGTTTTGTGATTTCTATTCCCATAATTTAGCTTATGATTATATCATTTATATCCTATAGTTTCAATTTGAAATAGAAGTATTTTTCTTTCAAGTTCTTACCTAAGAATTAGAAGTTATATTTACTCGCAATTTTTTTTAATTCATTACTAATTCGCCAGCGTTTTTGATTTTTAATTTTAAAATCAATAAAATTTGATAAAACAGCGACACGGCTTCCGGTAATTCCCATTATTTCCCCAATCTCTTTGAAAGTCTTATTCTGTTGACGAAGTTCCCAGGCCTGATAATATCTTTTCAGATTTCTTCCCATAGGTCTATATAACAAACAAAGCTCCCCGTCAGCCGGAATCCTTTCGGACTCCCATAACCCTTTCGAGTTATGACCGCGAAGGTTGCTGAACGGAGAGCTACCGTTCTCCTTCGCGGATTTCTGCCATGCTCTGATTTTTGTCAAAGTTTAGGCAAACAAATTACTAGATAAATTATAGCAAGTTTGTAGAGATAAAAATATAAAAAGAGATAAATAATTTTAAAATGTTGTTTATAAACGACAAAGAATAACCAAGTTTTTAGCCTTCTTTTGTAGACTATAAACGACAAGATATGTGTATAATAAGATTTGAAATAAATTTCAATTATTAAAATTAAAACTTTAATGACACTATCCCAATTAATAGATAAATTAAAACAAATTAAAGAAGAGGGTTTTATTGCCACGCATAGAACTAATGACACAGGTATTGGAAAAACATTGGAAGATTTATTAGGTGTTAAAGAGAATAATTTAAGATTACCTGATATTGGCGAAATTGAATTAAAAGCAAAGAGAATCGAATCTAAAAGTATGCTTACTTTAGCAACAAAATCTCCGGAACCAAAAGGGATAAATAGAGTTTTATTTGAAAGATATAAATATCTTGACAAAGAAGGTAGTTATAATCTTCATTCAACTGTTTATGGCTCAAGGCTTAATCCGCAAGGTTTTAAGATTAGTTTAAGGGATAATAAATTGATTTTAGAAAATAGAAATAATATTGAATGCTATTATCCTATTTCAATTTTTAAAGACGTTTTATTATCAAAATCAAATAAAATCCTGTTGGCATTTGCAGAAACAAAAGGAGAAAGAAAAACTATAAACGAACAGTTTCATTTTATTGAAGCTTATTTGCTATCTGATTTAAATATAAATAAATTTCAAAAAGCGGTTGAACTCGATAAGCTCAAAGTAGATATTAGGATTGGTGTTTATAGAAGCGGAAAAAATAAAGGGAAATATCACGATCATGGAACAGGTTTTAGGATAAGTAAAAGAGATTTTTTATTACTTTTTGATAACTACAAACAACTTATTTAATCTTTTTCAAAATTACAATGCTTTCTTTAGTCATTGTATCTTCTAATGCTCCAACCTTGTTTGTTGGTGAATTTTTAATAGGCATTCTTTTTCCAGGGATATTTCTAACAAATAAATTTTCGCATGAAAACCCATTAAGTTGACCTAATTCTGAAATGATAAAATCGGTTGGAATTCTCACTTGTTTTACTAATCTGTTACCAATGACAATACAAAAATATTTTTGAGGTTTTAATATTAAATATGCTCTTTTAATACATTTTTCTAAATCAATAAAAAAACTTAATACTTCTCTTGCTCTTTTTTCATCCTTTATTTTAATTTCTTCTATGACTTTTTGTAAATGTTTAGACTTCAAAGTATGATTAAAATTAATCGTTGCTCTACCACCAAGAAGATCATTATCAATTTGTATCACTTTATCAGATTCATCAACAATATCTAACCACTGTAGTGATAAGCGTGAAAATTGACCATAAGCAACAGTTGTCCTACTATCACCGTAAGGGGGCGAAGTAATAATACAATCGATAGAATTTTCTTTAATACCATTATCCTTTGATGAATCTCCGAATATAACCTTTGCCCAAGTATTTTTATCAACATCTTTATAAAATTGTGTCATTCCTTCAAGACTAATTTCAGCCTTTTTTTTAAAAATACCAATTACATCAGGGTCGTAATTTTCTAATTTTTCTTTTGCATATCTATATAATTTGAATTCACTACTTCTAGTGTTTGAAGACAATCTAACTGTTTCACTAAAGATAACCATAAAAAAGTTTTTTATATCTTCTCTTTTTATTTCGTTGATGGCTTTTTTTAGTTTTGCTAATTTTTTTATTACCGGTGACTTAAACCAAAAATCTAAATTTTTAAAGTTTGGGATTGTAATTTCTTTATCGTTAATAAACTGGATATCATCAATCAATTTAAAATAAGTTTTATAAAGTAACTTATTATCAATTTCTGTAGTTTTAACTTTTGCTAAAAAAGTAGCAAGCGGGTTAAGATCAATCCCGTAACTATTTCTTCCTAATAATCTGCTTTCAACTAAAGCTGTACCTGAACCACAAAAAATATCACATACAGTATCACCTTTTTTACTATATTGTTCTAATAATCTTTTGGCAATTTGAGGTATAAACATTGCCGGATAAGTATGCATACAATGAGTATAAGACTTGGTTTTCTCACCTTTATAATCCCACGTAGAATCTATTCTCCGTATATTTGTATCTTTGGGTAGTTTTGCTGGCAGAAATTTTATCATGACTTAATTATACAAATTTTAAATGAATTTGATAATTTAAGTTTAGGTGAACGAAAGTTCAATATCAAGCATATTTTTTTATAGGATAAAAAAACAAAATAATTTGCCAGCCCTACATTAAACTTCAATTTATGACGTTATATTAATTTTCAACTCTGTAATAAATCTTTTAAAGCTAAGGGATCTTTTTTGTAGTAAATCAAGATTAATCTCCAAAAAAATTTTATTAGCTAATTCTTGTTTAGAAAGGGGTAAAAATTCTGAATCCGAAAATACCTTTCTATACTTGGCATAAATTTCGCTAAATTTATCTTTTGGATTTTTTATTTTTTCTGAATTTATAAATTGGTTTAAAGTTTTAATTTTAGTTATTTTAATAATTACTCCTATATCAGCTAATAGCCATGCTTCAATATTTCGTGTGGGAACACCAACAGCAAATAAAACAGAATGCTTAAATAAAAAACTTTCAAATTCTTTTTTAATTAGTGACTCTGTTTCATTAGTGGCTTGTGGAAATTCTCCATCAGCATCTGCAAAAACAAAAATTATTTTAAGTTTTTTGTGCTTATAAAAAAGTTGTTCTGCAGCAAGTGGGGATTGTTTAATAACATCAGCTTTGCCGTTAAAAGAAACATTTTCTAAACGGAGAAGTTGAACTTTTTTTATATTAAAAAATTCTTTCAGAATTCTAGAAATAAGTATTTCGTAGGCTGTTTGATCAAATCTCAATGATTCAGAAAATATTGCTATTCTCATTTTTTAAGTAGTAAACATTTCTTCAAGTAATCCTGTTGAAAACATATCTTTTAAGGACACGCCTTTTTCTAGTGACTGTTGTAGGTATGTTTTAACCCTTTTATTTTTATATGGATTAATTAAGTATGTTATTCCATCTTTGTTGTAGCAATATATAATTTGTTCAACAGTTACATAATCTAACAAAATAGGATTATGAGTTGTCAAAACTACTTGAATCCTATTTTTTTCATCACTTGCTACATATTGCAAACTACTCATAACAGTTTTAATTCTAGAAGGATGTAAAGAATTTTCTATTTCGTCTATAAATATCGAGCTAAGTTTTGGCTTGCCATATAAAGCGGATATTATTCCCATTGCTCTTAAGTTCCCATTTGAGGCCGAAAATGAACGATAAACATTCTTTAGATTTTTTTCTTTAAACATTAGAAGTAAACCTTCATTAGGATACATTTCAACATCTACAGATTCAAATGTAGGAATCATTTTTTTGAAGATATATTGAAGCTCATTAAATGTTTCTGGCTCTTTATTTTTTAGAAAATACAATTTTTCTGCCAAAACACTATTAAGAGTATTACTTTCTTTATCAGGATTTCCGTAACTCTTTAATATTGACGGGTCAAATGGTTCAACTATAATAGAAGATAGATAATCTTTAATCTCAATTATTTCCTTTATTGTTATTACAGAAATTGCTAATTGGTTATTAACAATTGGACTTGTAGTAGTGCTTATTCCATTCTCTAGAATAGTTACAGGCGAACCATTCTCTCTATGTAGAATTTCCTGACCACTTATTTTTAATAATTCTTTTGTAATCTTTAAATCGCTATTAGCATCAACCTTAGAAAGAGTTACACTGTAAACAACAGGGTTCGTTTTAATTAATAATTCTAGATTAATTTCGATTACGGGTTTACTTTGATCAAAAAAAATTTCATTGGACCATAGGCTTAGATTTTTCAAGGCGTCATTGATTTGTTTTCCTTTTGCAAGAAGCGATATTAACTTTATTAAAGTTAATAAATTGGTTTTGCCAGCTCCATTATGACCAATAATAATAGAATACTGAGGTAGTTCTACATCAATGTTTTTTAAGCTTTTATAATTGCTTACAGATATTTTTTGAATCATAAAGTAACTACATTATATAACAATTAATTATATTTTATTAAACTCTGTTCAAAACTTCATAGGAAGAAAAGAGGTTAATGAACTACCCCGCAGCCAAGCAGTCGGGGAATATTACCCTAAAAGAGATTCAAAAAAAAGAATTATTCAGATCATTCAAGAATTAACAAATTAATTTTTCCAAATTCCCAACTTCATTCCCCTCGCTGCTTTTTCAGCAGTCAATAATTCATCCTGATATTTTATCTTGGCTCTCTTCTCATAAAGAACAACTCTAGCAAATCCATTTCTCACCAACTCAATATTTAGATTAACTCCGTCTACAAATACATAACCTAAAGTTCTACCAAATTTATCAACCTTGTAATTCGCTTCCTGCTCAAAACTAATTTCTTTTCCCAATACTAAATTTTGAGTAAACGCTTTTGCCTCTTCAAATAAAGGCTCTTTAACTTCGGGAGCATTGACTCCATAAAGTCTAAAGGTTTTATTATCACTTAACTTTAAAGTATCTCCATCGGAAATTTCGATAACAGTCAGCTTTTGGTTTGAGGGTATTGAGGAAGTTGTGGGATATGAGGAAGAACTAACCTTTTGCCTTTCATAGTAACTACCACCAAAGAAAGATAGAAGCACCAACAACAAGACCAGAAAATACGAAACGATTTTATTTTTCTTTTTCATTTGCCTTTTGCGTCACGAATAATAATCTTCTTGCCTCTTTCATCCAACTTAAATTCAAGGTTCTGGTTTTGTCTCCAACCTAAAGCTTTCAAAAACTCACGAGGGATAGTTATTACCTTGGAGTACTTACCTGATGAAGTAATCTTTCTAATAATCCTCATGATGATTTTATTTTACTCCTTACTATTTCTAAAATCCAACAACCTGAACATTGCCGGTCGGACTACTTACTAGAAAGCAAAACAAAGATTAACCGACCGGAACAGAAAACCATTAACGATTAGTTCCCCTCTCCGCCTACTGGAGGAGGAGAGGGGCAAAGGGGTGAGGAAGTTAAAATTGGTCGATCTGATTATGCCGCTCGATTGCGGGTATGGATTTGATTAAGGATTGATAGACCCGCAATGGAGCGAGTCCCGATAACTTTATTCCTACCCAACTGCAGAAACAAAACTGAACTTTGTCTCTCTGAGTTTGATTTGGATTATGATATTCCTTTTTGGTTTGATATCCCAAATCAACTGAGAGAGAAAGATAGAACCAAACTTCTTCAAGTATTCCCCC
>CABIKN020000032.1 GCA_902200405.1 Candidatus Roizmanbacteria bacterium
CGTACCTGCTTTCGGGCTCATCTTGTATTGTACAAGACTGGAATCTCTTTAATTTTTGAATTAAGATATAATTTCTGCTGAAAGCTCTTGGTTGTCATTAAAATAAGTTCCTACCCGATCGACATATATCTTAAACGAGTTCTAAAAGTTGCCCTCCGGGCTCATATTTCTCTTGATTTTCCTTTCTCTTTACTCTATATTAAAACTATGATTCGAAAAGTAATGATGTTGTTTGTAGTGTATTTATTCCTCAATATTCTAAACTTATTTCTGATCGATAAAACATTTGTCTATGCCAATACTCGTAAAGATTTTGCCCAGGTTTTAGGAGAAATCACAGATCGCAAAAATAATGGCCAAAATTACCAATTCACAGCTTCATATAAAGCTGACTTATCTGAAGGCTACACAGCTGAAATTAAACCTGGGGATGCAAGAGCTGCTAACCTTAAGGCTTTCTTAAGAAAATATAATTCTGATTTATATAACCATGCTGAAAAAATAATCGAGGTTTCTGACAAATATCAATTTGATTATCGTTTGCTTCCGGCAATTGCTATGCAAGAATCAAATCTATGTAGATTAATCCCAGAAAATTCTTATAACTGTTGGGGGTGGGGAATCTATGGAACGACCGTGACGCGATTTGATTCATATGATGACGCAATCGAAACGGTTGCTAAAGGACTAAAGAAAAACTATATTGATCAAGGATTAGTAACAGCCTCTGCGATCATGGCTAAATACACTCCCTCATCTAAGGGTAGCTGGCAACATGGGGTTAATACCTTTTTGAAAGCCTTAGAATAAATTTATTGTACCGACCTTGAATTTGATAATTCCTGTGACATTGAATATTGTGTTCCTTGTTTTTTACTTCGTACGACAAAAGCAGAACCTCTTTTTGCTTTTTTTGACATTAACGCCTGAAGCCATGTCTTTGATTCACCAACTTTAGCTCTTAAAGTTCTTAAGATATTTAATACTAATTCCAAGAAACGAATATGATAAATTCCAACCTTTTCTGGAAGGCTGTTGATTGTTAAATTTTCAACATCTTTTACGTCGTTAATTAACGAAGCATCGGCCTTTTTAATCAGATCGATTTCTCTCTTAATGGCGTCTGTTAATTCTTGAATTTGCTTTTTAATTAAAGTAGTTTCATAGTATTCTTGGTAGTTAAAAATTTTAACTTCCTGTTTACCAGTCTTAGCCTTGGCCGCTTCTTTTTTAAAGTTAAATTCTGAACCGAAATTATTATCTTCATTATCATCTGAACCTCCAAAGAACTGATCGAGCATTCCTCCACCTATTTTCCCAATAGCATTTGCGGTATTTTTAGCAGTAGAAGTACCAAGTTCACGAAGTGACTCTAAAGGATTTTTTGCAGGATCATTTTGATTTTTTAGCTTTGTATTCTGCATTTTAGCCATGACTACATTTTACTACAGGCTAATTAGATAGTCAAGTGTTTTTTGCTTTCTTAATATAGTAGCGTAATAATAACTATTCTGGGTCGCTGTTTTTTTCTCTTTTTCGTCTTTTATATTCACAAATAGTTTATCTAAATCAGCTTGCTCAACCTTTAAATTTTCTTTATCCGCTATTTCAGCTAGAATAAATTCGAGCTTATATGTATCTTCTGTTTCTTTCCTAAATTGAGCTTTGAGACTGTCCATGGTTAAGCTTTTTGATTTTAAGTAGTTCTCGGTGGTTAAGCCAATCTTCTGTATCTCGTCAAATAAATGAGTTAAGCGGTGGCTAATTTCCTCTTCGATCACAAGGTCAGAAATCTCAATTTTAGATTCGTTTAATAGAGCGGTCAAAACTTCATTTAAAAGCTTGTTTTTATCCTCCTCAGGTTTTTTAGCTCCGCCAGCTGGCGGATTTTCTTTTCCTGGAACCCAAATATTTGATTTTTGAGCCTTTTCTTTTAATTCTTTAATCACTTTTTTGTAATCCCCAAGCGATATGGTTGGCTTTTCTGCAACAATAATCTTTATTTGCCAATCTTCTCCTTCTTTAGCCTTAAGTAAATCAACCTTTGGGGAAATTATTGGCTTCAAATTTTCTTTAGTAAGCAGTTCCTGGTAGATGCGTGAAATCATTTTCTGAGCTAATTCCTGATAGATTACCTCTTTAGTAAGGTGTTTTTCAGCGATATCTTTAGGCACTTTTCCTTGACGAAAGCCTTCTATCTTGAGGTTTTTTTGTAGTCTGGAAAAAGCTTCAGACTCTTCTTTTTTAATATCCAGCTTAGGCACATCGACCATCAATTGAATCGTGTTCTTTGGAAGCTTTTCTTTTTTGTAGCTATACATAATTATACTTATAATTGTACAGGAAATTGACTTGAAAGCAACGTCAATTTTTTCTCTTCTTTCTCAAATTGAATCTTAAAATAGTTTACTCTAGTAGCCCAAGTTGGACTTTCAGAATAAATTGGTCCGATATCCTCGACGGTTAAGGCACCTTTATTTAAATAACCTTTTCTAAGTCCCTTGCCTACGGTATCTATACCTTCAGCCCATGTATCAAACATCATATATCCGCGGGCCCAACCAAAGGCATTGTGAGATTCTGGCCAAATAAATTTTCCAAATGTTGATTCAAGACCGGCGATAGAAGGTAAAAGATAACAGTCTATTTGATATTTAATACAGGCTTTAACAAACGAATCGCTTTCTTCACTCATTGGAGAGCCATATCTTTTAAGTATGTTTTCAATAGCCATTTTAACTTTCCTTAGACGTATCTCTTCAATATCGCTAGTGCTAATAAATGAATTATAAACCAAAGGAGCTGATGCACCGGCTATAGTTTCGGCTTTTACAGGAAGAGCCGAGAGAAAAAAGAAAAGGGAAAAAAAAGTTAGAAAAATTAATTTTTTCATAATAATTTTGTCATCCCCGCGTAGGCGGGGATCCAGACCTATAATTACATTTATGTTATGGTATCCTCCTTCGTTCAGGTTCGTCTCGTGGTCTACGTCCACGCAACCGAATCTTCACTTCGAAGGATTTGAGTCTGTATTTCCGGCGAAGTCGGAAACAGACTCATAAAAAAAATCCTAAAGCTTTTCTAAAAATTAGAAGAACCTTAGGATCTAGTTTGGTATTATAGCAGAAGACTATGGGTTTGTCAAGGATTGTCAAGTTAAACCTATAGAAGTCAAAGTAAGCCTATACTCCCGCGTAGGTAGTACGAGGCTAAAATAATGGAATATAAAAAAGGTAAATTATTTGGTAAACTATTATAATAGGACTCGTAGCTCAGCGGTTTAGAGCGCTTCATTGACATTGAAGAGGTCACCGGTTCAAATCCAGTCGAGTCCACAAAAAATCCAGTTGACTTTATAAAAATTGGGTGTATATTTAAGATTATGAAAATTCAAAACGTTTTAGTTTGCACTTGTACCACCCTTCTCTAGGAGGCGTACTTTTGTGTAAAGGTTACCCTCCGAAAGGAGGGCTTTTTTATGATATACAACAATATATTAGAACTAGTTGGTAATACGCCATTAGTCAAAATTAACAAATTAAACCCGAATCCTCAAGTTACTTTGTTGGCAAAATTAGAATTTTTTAATCCTGGTGGGAGTATTAAAGACAGAATCGGCCTCACGATGATTGAGTCGGCTGAAAAAAATAAAAAAATATTAAAAAGTAATGTGATTATTGAGGCCACCGGAGCCGGCAACACAGGTTTAGGTTTGGCTATGACAGCGGCTGTTAAAGGCTATAAAACAATTTTAGTAATTCCGGATAAAGTGAGCGAAGAAAAAAGAAATTTATTACGAGCCTACGGAGCAAAAGTAGTCGTCACTCCAACCGCCGTCCCGCCGGAAGACGAAAGAAGCTATTACAAAGTAACGGAAAAATTAGTAAAAGAAACTCCAAAAGCTTTCCAACCAAATCAATATTTTAATCCGAATAATCCAAAAGCCCATTTTATGACGACCGGACCGGAAATATGGAAAGAAACGGGCGGCAAAGTCACTCATGTTGTTATTGGCATGGGAACAGGAGGAACAATTACGGGAATTGGTAAATTCTTAAAAAAGAAAAATCCTAAAATAAAAATTATTGGAGTTGATCCGATCGGATCGATTTTTTATCAATATTTTAAAACCGGAAAGTATCCAAAAAGTCTTAAAACCTGGAAAATGGAAGGAATCGGGGAAGATTTTATACCGAAAACGATTGATTTTTCTATTGTAGATGATGTCATAAGAGTCAATGACAAACAAGCGTTTTTGACAGCCAGATCCCTTGCTAAAAAAGAGGGAATTTTGGCAGGAGGAACCAGCGGCGCCGCCCTTTATGCCGCCCAAAAATTAGTCAAAAAATTAAAGAGCGGCTTGGTTGTTATTATTTTTCCCGACTCGGGAAGAAGTTATCTTTCAAAGTTTTACAACGATGAATGGATGAATAAAAACATATGAAAGGATTCACAACAAAAGCTCTGCATACTGGTTATAAACCAAATGACGAGGACGGAGCAATCATTCCGCCGATTCACTTGAGTTCGACTTTTAAATTTGGAAATAAAGGTGGTTATGATTATTCACGGACAGTTAACCCGACGAGAATTATATTAGAACAAACTTTAGCTCAACTTGACGGCAATTTTTTCGGTTTGGCTTACAGTTCCGGTTCGGCGGTTTTGGCTAATATTGTTGCTTTATTGAAAAAAGAAGAGGAAATTTTATTTTCGTCGGATGCTTATGGAGGTACCTATAGATTTATAGTAAATGTGGCAGGAAGCCAAGGTGTCAAGTTCAAAATCGTTGACCTGACAGATTATGTCAAAACAGAGGTAATTTTGAAAAACAATAATATAAAAGTAATCTGGATTGAAACACCGACCAATCCTTTACTAAAAGTGGTTGATATATCAAGATTGTCTGTTTTGGCAAAAAAATATAGATCGCTATTAGTTGTGGACAATACTTTTGCCTCTCCTGTTATTCAACAACCGTCTAGATTTGGTGCGGACATTGTTGTCTATTCAACGACGAAATATATAAATGGCCACAGCGATGTAATCGGAGGAGCTCTAACAACCAGTAACGCGGAACTTTATTCAAGATTAAAGTTTCTTCAAAACGGCATAGGAGCAATTCTTTCACCTTTTGATTCCTGGCTGACTTTACGAGGCCTGCGAACATTGGAATTACGAATGAAACGGCACATTGATAATGCAGAAAAAATCGCTGAGTTTTTAAACAAACATAAAAAAATAAAAAAAGTTTACTATCCAGGTTTATTTACTGGCGATCAAAAAAAAATTGTAAAAAAACAAATGATTCGACCAGGCGGTATGTTATCAATTGAGTTAAAGGAAAAATATGATGTTAAAAAATTTCTTAATTCACTCAAGTACTTTCCGTTGGCAGAAAGCTTGGGGGGAGTCGAATCGTTGATTGATCATCCCGCCTCGATGACTCATGCATCGATACCAAAAGAAGAAAGAGAAAAAATTGGTTTGTCAGACGGCTTATTGCGAATATCCGTTGGAATAGAAAATATTGAGGATCTAATTGAAGATTTAAGGCAATCACTAGAAAAAGCTTAATAACTATGCACTTCAATCGATTAAACGATTGAAGTAAATAAAATCGAGTAGTAGTTTTATTAAAAGTTTATATAATTAATGTTATATGAAAAAAATTCTAGTTACAGGGGCCTACGGTTTGGTCGGCACTGATTTGGTTCTGGCTCTTCGCAAGAGGTATATAAGAGATGATATTGTCACGCTTTCCCATAAAACCACCCATAATCAGTTTGATGTTATTTCGGAAAAGGGTGATGTCCGAGACGGAAAAAATTTAGAAAAAATTATTAAAAAATACAATATTGGGACGGTCTATCATTTGGCGGGCCTTCTTTCAGTTGCTAGTGAAAAATATCCTGATCTAGCCTGGGAAGTCAATCTTGGCAGTCTAAAAACTATTCTTGACCTGGCCGTTAAATATAAATTTCGAATTTTTTGGCCAAGTTCAATCGCCGCATTTGGATCGACGACTCCAAAGATAGATACGCCACAACATACAATCCTTGAACCAAGCACGATGTATGGAGTAAATAAGGTGGCAGGTGAGCTTTTGTGTCAGTATTATTTTCTAAGATACGGAGTTGATAGCCGTAGCCTTCGTTATCCTGGTTTGATAGGTTATAAAACACCGCCTGGCGACGGGACGACTGAGTATTCAGTCCACATTTTTTACGGCGCGATTAAAGAAAACAAATATACCTGTTTCTTAAAAAAAGATACCCGGTTGCCGATGATGTACATTGATGATGCAATTAACGGAACGATAAAACTGATGGAGGCACCGCCAAATAAGATCACAATCCGTACTAGTTATAATTTTGGAGCAATTAATTTTACCCCAATAGAGCTAGTTAAAGAAATTGAAAAAATATTCCCGAAATTTAAATGTGATTACAAACCAGATCAACGACAGAAAATCGCCGACTCCTGGCCGAAATCGATTGATGATTCACAGGCAAGAAAAGATTGGGGCTGGAATCATAAGTATGACCTTAAAAAAATGACTAAAGTCATGTTGACTCAATTAAAAATTAATCCGCCAGCTGGCGGAAGGAAATAATATGTCACAAAAAAACTTTCTGTCAGTCTTAAAAAACGAAGTCAATAGAATAGATAAAGCCAAGACCTCAAAAAGGTTTGAAAAAATTATTGACGGTTTTTCAAATGAAAAATCTCCTAAGGCAATTATTAATAAAAAAAAATTCCAGGTTTTTAACTCCAACGACTATTTGGGACTTCGTCATAATCCAGCATTAAAAAAAGCCGAACAAAAAGCCTCTGACATTTTTGGTACCGGACCGGGAGCGGTCCGATTTATTTCCGGTAGTTTAAAAATTCACCGTGACCTTGAAAAGGCTCTAGCTAAATTCCACAAAAGAGATGATGCTATGATTTTTTCTTCATCGTTCGCCGCTAATCTGGCGGTTTTGTTCTGTCTGATTGCCGGACAAAACAAAGATTCATTAGTTGATTCCAATGTGATTGTTATTTCCGACGCTCTAAATCATCGAAGTATAATCGATGGCATAAGAGTTGCTAACCTGCCTAAAGAACAGCGGGCTATTTTCAATCACATGGATCCGGCTCATTTGGAAACAATTCTTGAGACTAATAAAAAAATTTATAAAAGAGCTCTCGTTGTTACCGACGGAGTTTTCAGTATGTTAGGCGAATATCAAAAACTTAAAGAAATAAGAACTGTTATTGATAAATTTGATAACGAGTACGAAAACGGGGTTTTACTTGTGGTTGACGACGCTCATGGAGTCGGGATTGCCGGAAAGACCGGGCGCGGGATTGAAGAGATTGAAGGCGTTAAAGCTGATGTCCTTATTGGCACTTTTGGTAAAGCTTTCGGCGCCGACGGTGGATACGTGGTTGCCAATAAAACAATTATTGATTATTTGAGAGAATCGGCCGCCACTTATATTTATTCAAATTCAATACCGCCGGGCACAGCCGGAGCCGCCTTAAAATCAATTGAACTTTTGGATAGTCCCACCGGAAAAAAATTATTGGCAGACTCGAAAAATAACGTCACTTATTTTAAAAAGGAGATGAAAAAGGTTGGTTTTCAATTTGCCGCCGACTCATCTCACCCGATCCAGCCGGTTCTAATAGGTGATCCTTTCAAAACCAGTGACTTAGTAAAAAAACTTTTTAAGAAAAATATTATTGTCACCAACATCAGCTATCCCGTCGTACCGAAAGGCCGCGATGAAATTAGGGTTCAGATCTCAGCTGTGCATACAAAAGGCGATATTGATCAATTGGTAAAAGCGTTTGAAGAAGAGATTATTATTTGACAAATATAGGTAAATAGATTTACAATTAAGACATGTTAACCAAAGACGATAAAAAATTTATTTTGGATACGATAACTTTTGCCATTACTAAAAATAATAAAATTGTAGAGAAAAGATTTGACATTATAGACAAGAGATTTGATTCAATGGATAAGAGATTTGATTCAATGGATAAGAAAATTGATTTGCTTGATAAATCGTTGGGTAAGCTCTCCGAAGAGACGGTGGAATTGTTTACCATTACAAATAAACGACTTGAAGAAGTCAATCAAAATCTTGGCGATAAAATTGATGCAATTAATGGCGTAATTGTCAATCATGAACATCGCATCGAAAAAGTTGAGGAAAAAGTTTTTATAACAACTACCAGCTCCTAATAAGAAGATTAATTTTTTGCATAGATTAATCTTCAGAAAGGAGCTTTTTTTATGCTAAAATTTATTAATAGTTTATAATGTTAAAAATATGAATAGTAATTTAGACAATCTTAGACATTCGTGTGCACATTTATTAGCAGCAGCCGTGTTGCAATATTACCCGAAGGCAAAGTTGACACTTGGCCCGTCTATCGAAAACGGATTTTATTATGACGTTGATTTTGGAACCGATAAGTTTACTGAATCTGATTTCTCTAAAGTGGAGCAAAAGATGCATGAATTGGTCAAGAAATGGGAAAAGTTTGAAAAGACTGAGGTTGATGAAAATGAAGCAATAAAACTTTTTAAAGATAATCAATATAAAGAAGAGTTAATTAATGGTATTGTTGTTAAAAAAGAAAAGATTACGGTTTATAAGTCAGGAGAATTCTCGGATCTATGTCGAGGTGGCCATGTCGAAAACCCGAAAGACCAGCTAAAACATTTTAAATTATTATCGATTGCCGGTGCTTATTGGAGGGGAGATGAAAAAAATAAAATGTTGACGAGAATTTACGGAACATGTTTTCCAACCAAAGAAGAGCTAGATAATTACCTTAAAATGCTTGAAGAAGCTAAAAAAAGAGATCACAGAAAATTAGGAAAAGAACTTGATCTGTTTGTTATTTCCGAAAATATTGGAAAAGGATTACCTTTAATTACTCCAAAAGGAAATATAATTCGCAAACAGATTTTGGACTACGAATATGAACTTGAAAGACGAGCCGGTTTTCAGCAGGTTTTTACACCTCATATTGCTCGGTCCGAAATGTATAAAAAAACCGGTCATTGGCAGCATTACCGTGATGTTATGTATGCACCATTTGGAATTGATGGAGAAGAATATGTTTTAAAACCGATGAACTGCCCCCATCATTATATGATTTATACGTCCCGTCCAAGATCGTATAAGGATCTACCGATGAGATTGTCTGAGCCAGGCACCTGTTATCGTTTTGAAAAAACTGGCGAATTAGCAGGGCTGCTTCGTGTACGCGCCTTAAGTATCGACGACAGTCATATTTTAATGAGGGAAAGTCAGATTGAAAGTGAATTTAAAACTTGTATTGAAATGGTTAGGAAAATGTTTAAAGCCTTTGGATTAAATAACTTTTATGTGAGGCTTTCGCTTGCTGACCCATCTGATGCAGTTAAATATATTGCTGACGAAGAAACTTGGAAAAAGGCAGGAGAAAAACTGGAGAAAATTGTTAAAGATAATAAACTTGAATACAAAATTGGCCGCGGCGAGGCTTCTTTTTATGGTCCAAAACTGGATTTTATTGTTAAGGATTCGCTGAATCGGGAGTGGCAGATGAGTACGCTTCAACTTGATCTTTTTATGGGAAAAAAATTAAATTTAAGCTATATCAATGAGGAAGGTAAAGAAGAGCACCCTGTAGTTTTGCATCGAGGTTTGACAGGTTCGTTGGAGCGAACAATGGCAATTTTAATAGAACACTTTGCCGGAGCTTTTCCTTTGTGGCTCGCACCTGTTCAAGTTGTTATCTTGCCAATTTCAGAAAAATTTTTAGAGCCAGCTATAAAAGTTAAAGACGAGTTATTCAAACATAATATTCGAGTCGAGTTAAATGATGAAAATAAATCGCTTGGGGGAAAGATCCGTCAATCAACCTTGCAAAAAATACCTTTTATGATTATAATTGGAGAAAAGGAATTAGAAAAGGGCGAATTATTTGTGACAATAAGAACAAGAGAAGGAAAAGATTTAGGAATGGTTGAAGTTAATAAGTTTATAAAACAATTAAAATTTCAAATTGAGAATTTTTCATAAAAGAAAATTTACACCGAGAAAGTTTTACTTTATAAACTTTAGGATTGAAGCGCCTGAGTTAAGGGTGTTAGATGAAAAGGGAGAGCAGATAGCTGTAATGAGCAAGCAAGATGCTTTAAATAAAGCTCAAGAACTGTCAGGCGACTTAGTATTGATCGCTCCAAAGGCAGTTCCACCTGTTGCAAAAATTATTGATTTTAAGAAGTTTTTGTATCAAGAAGAAAAAAAGGAAAAAGATGCCAAAAAGGGAGTAAAGAAAGGTGTAGTAAAGGATGTCAACTTGGGATTATTTATCGGTCAAGCAGATCTAGATAGAATGAAAAGACGATCGATCGAATTTTTAAGTGCTGGTCACCAAGTAAGAATAAATTTACTTTTAAGAGGAAGAGAGAATGCTAAGAGAGATATGGCCTTTGCTTTAGTTAACAAATTCATTGTGAGCCTTGGCGAAGTCAATATTTCCAAAGAACCTAAGCTTGAAGGAAAAATATTAAGAGCTGTGGTTGCAAAGAAAAAATAATATGGCTAAAAATAAACCAAAAACAAGAAAATCAGCAGCAAAAAGATTCAAGGTCACCCCAAAAGGTAAAGTCTTGAACCGTGGACAAGGCTTCCGGCATTTAAGAGGGAAAAAAAATAAAAGTTGGCTGAGAAGAAAAAAGAAATTATTAGAAGTAACAGGCAGATTAAAGAGAAAGGTATTAATGATGTTGGGTAAAAAATAATTATGGTACGTATAAAAGGTGGCGTAAGGACAAGAGCGAAGCATAAAAAGGTCTTAAAATTGGCTAAAGGTTTTTGGATGACCAGACACAAACAGTTTAAGAAAGCAAAAGAAGCCGTCCTTCATGCGGGGCAATATGCTTTTATGGGTCGAAAATTACGCAAAAGAGATTTTAGACAGCTTTGGATTATGAGAATGAATGCAGCTCTTCGTGAACTCGGAATGAAATATAGCATCTTTATCAACAAACTTAAGGTAAATAAAATTGAATTAGATAGAAAAATCTTATCTCAATTGGCTGTAGAACATCCAGAAGTCTTCAAAAAAGTAGTCGAAAAAGTAAAATAAAATTTAGATTTTATTGCTTCATTGTTAAATTAATTTTTTTCTTATATAATCTTCTTTATAATGGATAGCAAAAAATATGAACCAGAAATAAACGGAGTTAAAACTTTTGACGCACTCAACGAGCTCGAAATTAAATATCTAGGTCGGAACGGTAAGATCAATAAACTTCTATCAGAAATTAAAGATATTCCAAATGAAGAAAAAAGAGAATACGGACAAAAAGTCAATGAATTAAAAAACGA
>CABIKN020000033.1 GCA_902200405.1 Candidatus Roizmanbacteria bacterium
AAAACTCAAGGTATCAAAATTTAGCACTGATCCCGATATGATAATTTTTGCGCTGTTTGTAGCCTGAGGAATTGAACTAATATCAATCGAGTTAAAACTGTCCTCATTTTTTGCGATTGGCTTGGGCGAAGGTTGGGGAAAGAGTCCGGAAATAAAACTCGAGGTATTAAGTAAAAGTTTGATACCAAAAGTAAAGATAAAATATAGGACAACAACAAGGATCACTACATATGAAATGATCGTGTTTCTCATCTTTTTTTCTTGAACCTTTTCTAATCTTCCCATTTTATATTTAATTTATAACATAAATTTTGAGCCTTTTGTCAGAATTGAACTGACATCTACTGTTTACGATACAGTTGCTCTACCGTTGAGCTAAAAAGGCTTGTTAGGACAATCTAAACAGAGCGGGATACCAGAGTCGGACTGGCTTCTCTACCTTGGGAAGGTAGCATACTACCGGTGTACTAATCCCGCACGATTAAATTATACATCACAGAAGATTAACGTGGGATTATAAGAACCATACCTGCCTCAATAGCATCGGGAGTTAAAAAATTATTTGCATTCATAATTCTTGGCCAGGCAAAGATATCACCATAGACTTTCTGTGCAATTATAGAAAGTGAGTCTCCCGGTTGAACGATGTATTTGTCTTCAACATAAGTTACTTGAGAAGAGGCAATGGCTGAAATATCTCCAACCGTCGGTTGACGTGGGGTGACTTGAGGAATAACTAATTTTATACCTACGTTTAAACTTGAGGAGTCGGAAATTTTATTTGCAACAGAAATATCATACGCATTAAATCCTGATCCATAAAATTTTTCAGCAATATTCCAGAGATCGTCACCTTCAGCAACAACATAAGTTTTTAACGGTTTTTGAACAACTGCTTTTTTCTTTTCGACCTTTGATTCAAATTTAAAGTTAGGAATTTTGAGTGCAAAATTAATTCGAATATTTTTTAGAAAAATTTTGTAGGTTAATGAAGAAATAATAAAGGCAGCCGCTAATCCTAAAATCAAACTGAAATATTTTTCTTTAACAGTTAACACTAAAAGCTTCTGATAATTAATGTTTCCGATTTTTATTGGTTTTTTTCTATAAGCGCGTATCATTGGCCTAATTATATAAAATGAAGCTGATTTTTTCAATGACAAGTATTCTATATCATTTAGAGATGCTCATTGGAATTTGGTCGGTTTTTTTAAATCCGACTTTTTGATAAAAAGCAGTATTTTTGGCATCGCAGCTGATCGGAATATATAAAGCGCCTTGATCCTGTAGTTTCTTAACAGCCAAATCAATCAGATTTTTTCCGATTCCTCGACCTCTATAATTTTTATCAACAACTAGTTTCTGTAAATAACCCCGTCGGCCGTCAAAAGAACCTAAAACGGTTCCTATTATTTTCCCGCCATCTTCAGTGACAAAACTTAATTCAGGGTTTTTTTCTAAAAATAACCTAAACCTATCTAAACTGTCCATTTCTGTTACAAAGTAACTTTCTTCCAAAAAGAAATAAGTTTTACATGATCTTCTAGCTTAATTTTTCTAGTATTCATTTATTAATCTTATCAAAAATAGTTATGTCATTCCCTCAAAGTATGAAATAACAATTTCTAATTTAAAAAGGTTTAAGAATTTGATATCATACTAAGTATTGCGCTCATAGTTCATCGGTTAGAATAGTTCCCTGTCACGGAACAGAGGGGAGTTCGATTCTCCCTGGGCGCGCCCAATAAAAGATTTTAAATCCGTTCAAAAACGTAAACGACGTCTTGCCAGTCTTCGTAGATTTTTTTTGGCTTGTTAAAGTGATGTTTTTTCATAAACGAAAAGAGTTTTCCTTGATTATATCGGTTTAGGTAATAGCCATCTTTGTGAAGTTTTATTCTATCACCTAAAAAAAATGAGGATTTAATAAACATTGATAAAATCAAATATTTTTTAGTTACACGGGCTAGTTCCGCAAGAATTTTTACGTAGTATTGGTGATGTTCAATGACATCTTTCGTAAAAACAATATCAAAATAGCCATCTTTAAAATTTAATTTAGAAATATCAGAAAATATAAATTCAAATTTAGGAATATTTTTTAAGTTTTTTTTTGCCAATTTTATCGCTTTGAGGTTATTATCGACTCCAAAATATTTCCCCTTGAATTCTTTTTTATTAAGCCGAAATGCTTCGACCCCGGTATTGCATCCAGCGTCAAGAAGCTTAGTATTTTTACTTGAATTTTTGATAATAAATTTTTCAATCCCTTCTCGGGTTTTTTTTGCCCAACTTGATCAAATTCACCAGCTAATGCCGGGCCAACTATTCCTCTAATTTTTTGCCAGTAAGTTTTCATTACTTATAACATTATAAACAAAAATAAGATCTTAAATCCGCCTAAATTTTTTCTCGGTTGAGTACAAACATAAAACTGTGAGTATTTATGTAGCTTTCCTTTCGACAAGAGTCCAGTTAACATCAGATGTTCATGACTGTCAAAATTTCTGAGAAATGTACTAGAGTATTCAAACTGTAGTCAAATTCAAGCAGGTTTAAAATCTTGGTTTTATTATACAATATAAAATTACAAGATGCAACTGGATTATATATCGTCTATAATGAAGTTAATTATTAATTACTAATAATAAATATGTATATCACCCTTGGTTTACTTGGAGTATTAGTGGTCTATCTGGTTGCTCAGTATAATGGTTTTGTTGTTTTAAAAACCCGAATTCAGGAAGCACTGTCCGGGATTGACGTCCAGTTAAAAAGACGGGCCGACTTGATTCCTAATGTTATTGAAACCGTTAAGGGTTATGCCAAACATGAAAAAAGTGTTTTTACCGAAGTCACTAAAGCCCGAACCGCTTTAATGGGAGCTCAATCTCCTCAAGAAAAAGCTCAAGCTGACAATATGTTAACTGGTGCTTTAAAGTCTTTATTTGCTGTTGCCGAAGCCTATCCTGATTTAAAAGCCAATACTAACTTTCAGGATTTGCAAAGACAGTTAGAAGACACTGAAGATAAAGTTGCCTATTCACGTCAATTTTATAATGCCAACGTCCTTGATTTTAATACTAAAGTGCAAATGTTTCCATCAAATATGATCGCCAACGCTTTTGCGTTTAAGGCCTTTGAATTCTTTGAAGCCGAAGAAGAAGCGAAGAAGAGCATAAAAGTAAAATTTGATTAAAAAAATGACTGTATATAATCAAATTTCTGAAAACAAGGTAAAGACATTTTTGATAATGTTTTTCTTTATCCTGATTTTTTCTTCGTTTTTCTTTTTGTTGGGTAAATATTTTGGCTCTCCCTGGGGCTATTTTTTTCTAGGCTTTTTTATTTCCTTCGCTTCTTCGGTCGGTAGTTATTTTTATGGTCATAAACTGGTTCTTATGACAACGGGGGCTAAAATTGCTAACAAAAAAACTTACTTCAACTTCTATACGGTGACAGAAAATTTATGTTTGGCCGCAGGTCTGCCCATGCCAAAACTATATGTCATCAATGATCCGTCACCCAATGCTTTTGCCACCGGTCGCGACCCAAAACACGCCGTTATCTGCGTAACCACAGGTCTTTTAGAAATTATGGACCGGACCGAACTTGAGGGTGTCATCGCCCATGAGATGAGCCATGTTAAAAATTTCGATATCCTTTTGGCATCAATTGTGGCCGTTCTTGTTGGAACTCTGGCTTTAATTTCTGATTTGGTTATTAGAAATATGCTGTGGGGAAGGGGATCTAATAATGATGAGAGAGGTAATCGCAATCCAATCTTTTTAGTCTTGTTTATAGTCGCTTTAATTTTAACCCCAATAATTGCTACAATAATTCAATTGGCAATTTCCAGAAAACGGGAATATTTGGCCGACGCGTCAGCAGCCCTCCTAACCCGTTACCCCGAAGGCTTAGCCAGGGCTTTAGAAAAGTTAAAAAATAACCCTCAACCCTTAAAGCGAGTCGCCTCCTCAACCGCTCACCTTTTTATTGATAATCCATTCAAGAAAAAAAACTCTTCTTGGTTTGTTGGTTTGTTCTCAACCCACCCGCCGATTGAGGAGAGGATCAAAATTTTAAAAAGTATGTAAAATTTTGAAATAAATAAATAAGCAAATCCGACAAATAATCAAATAAATGATAAAATAACTAAATGAAGAATGCCCTAATAATTCTTATCTGCAAATTAATTAGTAATATCAGTCAGCTTCTAAATCTTGGCTCAGGTTCTACTTGGCCGGGACATATTGCTTTAATCCTTAACAAACAATTCATCGAACAGGTTATTGATAATAATAAGAACTTAAAAATTATCGTCATTGCCGGGACAAACGGAAAGACGACTTCGACTGCCTTACTCAAATTCCTCTTGGAAAAATCCGGCAAAAAAGTTTTTACGAATAGCGAGGGAGCTAATCTGCTTAATGGCGTAGCATCAACAATAATTAAACAGGGTGATTTATTTTCAAAATTGAAATTTGATTTTGCCATTTTTGAAAGTGACGAACTCAATTTACCACTTTTACTTAACAAAATTTCTCCTGACAAAATATTGATTTTAAATTTATTCCGTGATCAACTTGACCGTTACGGGGAAGTAAATACTATTGCGCTGAAATGGTTGAAGTCACTAAAAAAATTAACTGGCAAAACAGAAGTTTTTATTAACGGAGATGATCCTCAGCTTTATTATATTGGAACTAAACTAACTCAAAAAGTTCAATATTTTGGAATCGAAAAAAAATTGATGAAATTGAAAGAAATTCCAAACGATGTTGACTCAATATATTGTCCGGTCTGTTTGTCTATGCTAAAGTATCATCAGCTTTCTTATGCTCATCTTGGAGATTTTTATTGTTCTAGCTGCCAGTTTAAAAGGGGAGTTGTAGGCGACTTTTCAGATAAAAAAGTAAGCTATCCGATGAGCGGACTATATAATGTATATAATACAAACGCCATTCTTCAACTTTTTGAATCTCTAAAGATTGTCATTCCCTCGAAGGAGGGAATCCAGAACGAATGGCTTAAAGACTTCACTCCTGCTTTTGGCCGCCAGGAAGAGCTTATCTATAAAAATCGTAAAGTATTTATTTTGCTTTCTAAAAATCCGGCCGGATTCAATCAATCCATCCAAACTGTTTCAGAAATGACGAACAAAACTAAGGCAAACTTTCTTATTATTCTTAACAACAGAATTCCTGATGGACTTGACGTCTCCTGGATTTGGGACGTTGATTTCCAACCAATTCTCGATGTTGCAAATAATGTCTATGTCTCCGGTGACCGTGTTTATGATCTAAACTTGAGGTTAAGATACGAAAATAGTAAAAATATTATTAATACTTTTGAAAATTTATCTACAGCAGTTGAGTCGATCGTAAACAAAACGAAAGAAGGAGAAAGATTATATATCTTACCAACCTATTCGGCAATGTTGGAAGTTAGGAAGATATTGCTAGGACATAAATTCTTATGATTAATCCGACCAATCCAAACCAATACTACCAATCCGACCAATAAATAATCAAATGTTTTAATAAACAAATAATTTAATTATTTAATCATTTGTTTTTTTATTTTTATTATTCATTGGTAGTATTAAGTAATATGTATATAAACATTGGCTGGCTTTATCCTGATCTCATGAATACTTATGGTGATAGAGGAAATATCATTGCCTTAAGTTATCGTGCAAAAATTATGGGGATTGAGCCAACTGTAAATAAAATTTCTATTAATGAACCTGCTGATTTGATTTCAAAGATGGACATAATCTTTATGGGTGGAGCGCAGGATAAACAACAGGAGATCGTTAATAAAGATCTGAAGATTAAGGGAGTTTATTTAAAAAAGGCGATTAACGATGGTGTCCCCGGTCTATACGTCTGCGGGGCTTACCAATTTTTAGGAAAATATTATAAAGAGGCCAACGGAAATATTATTGATGGAATTGGAGTTTTTGATCTTTATACAGAAAGTCCTGGACCCGACGTTCCCCGTTGCATTGGTAATATAGTAATTGAGTCAAAATTATTTCCGAAAATTAAACTAGTTGGATTTGAAAATCATGGCGGAAGAACTTACTTTGCCAACAAAAAGCAAGCCTTTGCCACCGTTATAAATGGTTACGGGAATAACGGAGAAGATAAAACCGAAGGATTTTTTTATAAAAATAGTTTTGGCACTTATTTGCACGGTCCAATTCTGCCAAAAAATCCTGAACTGGCTGATTATTTGATCAAAAAAGCGGTTGAACACAAGATGATTAATAATGTAGGGGTCGGTCGTGACCGACCCATTAAATTAAAAAGGATTGATAATACATGGGAGAATAAGGCGAGAGATTTTGTGATAAGTAAATTATAATGACTTAGATTGTCATCCCCTTGAAGAAGGGGATCCAGTCTATAATTACATTTTATGAGCTTTGTTCATTTACACGTACATACAGGCTACTCCTTGCTCGACGGCATGTGCCGGATCGATGATTTACTTGATAAAGCAATTAAGGATAAGATGCCGGCGGTGGCAATAACAGATCATGGCGCCCTTTACGGCGCCTTTAAATTTTTTGTTAAGGCTAAAGAAAAGGGGATTAAACCAATTATTGGGGTAGAAACTTATAAAGCAAAAGGGTCACGATTAGAAAAGACAAGCGGTGTCGATCGAGGAAATTATCACTTAGTCCTCTTAGCCAAAAATTTAGTTGGCTATCAAAATCTTCTTAAAATTGTATCAGATGCATATCTTGAGGGTTTTTATTATAAACCAAGAGTTGATTTTGAAACTTTGGAAAAATATCATGAAGGAATTATTGCGCTATCTGCTTGTTTAGGTGGTGAAATTCCCTCATTAATTTTAGAAAATCAAACTAAACAGGCCGAAGTTATTTTACAAAAATATTTAGATATTTTTAAAGATGATTTTTATTTAGAGATTCAAAGACACCCGGGGATTGAAAGATTGGAAGAATTAAATAAAGAATTGATCAGACTTTCACGAAAATTTGGCGTTCCTTTAGTTGCTACTAACGACGTTCACTATCTTGACAAAGAAGACGCTTATGCTCAAGAAGTTCTTCTTTGCATTCAGACCCAGCATACGATGGTAGAAAAAAATCGTCCAATGTCGATGATCAATGTTCCTGACTATTATTTTAAATCAACCGCCGAAATGAAGGGGAGCTTTATAGATTTGCCTGAAGCAATTGAAAATACCGTCAAAATTGCTGAAAAATGCAATGTTGAAATTCCAAACGGCAAATGGATACTGCCAAAATTTGAAACTCCAAAAAATCAGCCAGTTGATAAATACCTAAATCAGCTTGTTGAGGAAAGAAAAAAAAGAGTCGCTACCTATGAACAAGATATGATCAATGCCAGAATAAAATATGAATTAAATATAATCAATACTAAAGGCTATTCTACCTATTTTTTAATTGTTGCCGACTTTGTCAACTGGGCTAAAAATCAGGGAATTGCCGTCGGGCCGGGAAGAGGATCAGTTGCAGGATCACTCGTCGCTTACATTCTTGGAATTACAGATATAAATCCAATTGATCAAAATCTGCCATTTGAAAGGTTTTTAAATCCGGACCGTCCTACTCCTCCTGATATTGATATTGATTTTGCAGATATTCGACGTGATGAGGTTTTAAAGTATGTCACAAATAAATATGGAGAAGATAAAGTGGCTCAAATAATTACATTTGGAAAGATGGAAGCTCGGCTTTCTGTCCGCGACGTAACCCGCGCTCTTGGTATGTCCTATTCAACAGGCGATCGTCTGGCAAAAATGATTCCTTTTGGCAAACAAGGATTTAATATGACAATTGCTCAGGCATTAGAGGAATCCGCCCAATTAAAATTTGCCTATCAAACCGAGCCGGAAACTAAAAAGATCTTAGACGTTGCCCGCCGTCTTGAAGGTCTGCCCCGTCATTCATCAGTTCATGCGGCCGGTGTTGTTATTTCAGATAAAAACCTGTCCGAATACGTTCCTCTTCAGCGTGATAGTAAAGAAGGCAAGATTATTACTCAATATGATATGTACTGTCTTGATTTAAACGCTGTCTCTAATCAAAAGGCGATTGGCTTACTAAAAGTAGATTTTTTAGGACTGCGAAATTTAACCATTATCGAAGAGGCGTTAAAATATGTGGAAAAAAATTCCGGAGTAAAAATTGACATTCATCATGTCCCTACCGATGACAAAAAAACCTTCGATTTAATTTCAAGAGGTGAGACAATCGGCGTCTTTCAGCTTGAATCAGGCGGAATGAAGCACTTGGCTAAGGAATTGAAACCAAATAAATTATCAGATATTTCGGCTATGGTGGCGCTTTACCGGCCAGGCCCGATGGATCTTATTCCGGCTTTTCTGGAAGGAAAAATAAACTCCAAAAAAATAAAATATCCTCATCCTGATCTTAAATCGGTTCTTGAAGAAACCTATGGCGTCTTGGTTTACCAGGAACAGGTAATGGAGATCGCCAATAAATTAGCCGGCTTCACAATGAGCGAAGCAGACAATCTCCGGATGGCGATGGGAAAAAAGAAGAAAGAATTGATGAAGAAAGATAAAGTTAAATTCTTCAAAGGTTGTGAGAAAAACGGTTATAAAACTTCGATGATCGAAAAGGTCTGGAACTTCATGGAAAAATTTGCCGCATATGGTTTCAATAAGCCTCATTCAGCTTCATACGGTTTGATAGCTTATTGGACCGCCTACATCAAGGCAAATTATCCTGTTGAATACATGACTGCCTTACTTACCGCCGAGCTTCATGGCGTCGCCGGCCCTCAGCGAGAAATCAAGATGTCCCAGGCAATTGAAGAATGCCGAAGAATGGAGATAAAAGTTCTACCTCCGGATATTAATAAATCTATCTATAGTTTTTCTATTGAAGGGCCCGAAATTCGCTTTGGCTTATCTGCCTTAAAAAATGTTGGCACCGCTGCCATTGATTCGATTATTGAAGAACGGGCTAAGGGAACCTTTCATGGCTTGAAAGACTTTTTGGCACGAGTTGATTTGCGGCGTGTAAATAAAAGAACCCTTGAAAGCCTTATTAAGTCCGGCGCATTTTCCCTCTTCTCCAATAAAGCCACCTTAATGTTAAATTTTCCGCTGATTGTGGCTGATATACAAAGAATAAAAACTAGGTCTGAAAAAGGTCAATATGATCTTTTTGCAACTTCTGCCAAAGAAAAAATGACTGATAATTTTAAGACCCTTCCTGAGTACGAAGAAGATATTTTGTTTACGATGGAGCGGGAAGTGATCGGTTTTTTGATCGGAAAGAATCCGATGGCAAAATTTAAAGCCATTATTGAAAAAAAAACTACCAAAAAGATCGGGGAAGTGACTATACAAGATGCCAATAAATCGATAATTTTGGCCGGACTTATTAGCGGGAAAAAAATAGTTAAAACCAAAAAAAATAATGAAGAAATGGCAATACTTCAAATCTTTGATGAAAGCGGCACTATCGAAGTCGTAGTATTCCCCCGAAGTTATACTATCATGAAATCTTTTTTAAATATCAATAAAATCATTATGCTTAAAGGCAAGGTCAACGAACGCGAAGGCCGAATTGGTATCATTCTTGAAAACGCAGTGGATTTGGAAAAAGTGAATCAGAATTAAGTTTGATATAATTTGACTATGTCAGAAGTCAAGAATCCAAAAAAAACACATACTAATGATGTTTACTACGGTAATCCAACTGTGTTTGGCGCTCGACCAAAATTTTTAGGTACAAACACTTTCGACGAAAAAGGGGAATTAATTGGCGGAACTAGTCCGGATGGCAGCGGATGGAGCCAAAATGGTTGGTGGCATGCTGATAAAGAACCATCGTCCAAAATTATCGAGCATTTAGTGATGCGAATACCAATTCATTTTGGATTACTGGGAATCGCAATTTGTAGCAACAACACTATAACTGTAATTGGTACCGGAGTACTCATACTTGCAGATTACGCACAATCAATTTATCGTCAGTTACGTTAAATCTCCCTATTTTGTATGTTATCCTCCTTCGCTTGAAACTTCGAAAGAACAAGTTACCGGTGAACAAAATGTTTATGTTCAATGATTTTACGAATAAAAAGTAAAATTATTGTATTATTTATGTATGAATAAAACATTAACAATAGAAAAAATTGTCAATTTTACTATTTTTATTGATGAATCAGGAACATTACCAGATATAAAAGATAGAGTAATTGTGATTGCCGCTGTTGGAACAAATACTCCAGCAGTAATTGATAATATATTCAAAACTCTTCAAAAAAAAGAAAAGTTAAGAATAAAAACTGGAGAACTTAAATTTTACACAGCAGGTGATAAGACCAAACAACTTTTTTTTGAAAAGTTAATACAAAACGATTTCGGCATTTTTATTCTGGAAGTTGAGAAAATGGGCAGAAAAATACCCGATACCCCAGAACACTTTGCCTTCCTTTGTTGGTTACTATTGAATGACGTTTTTAGTTTCTATCCAGATATTAAAGAAATTGTTTTTAATCGTCATTTTTCCAGAGATTATGACATTGCTCAATTTAATAAATTTTTGAAACAATTAATGCCCAAATTACCTGGTATTCAGCACGTTGATAGTAAAAAGATGAAGCAGGTAAATATAGCGGATATGGTAGCAGGGGCTGTTTTGGCAAATGAAACAGGTAAAGACAAAAAATATTACAAGATGTTTGAAAAACAAATTATTAGTGAAAAAAGGTTAAATTGGGTGGAAGCAAAAAGGAAGTTTTTAAATAAAAAACTTGTCTGAACCGGTGCATGCACCCATCCACACAAGCTTTTATAGATAAATGTTAACAAAAGTAAAAGAATATGTCAACCTCTAGTCTTGTACAATACAAGATGAGCCCGAAAGCAGGTACGGTTTCAAATACAACTTGAGCCTGTAACAAAAGGGAGCCATACTG
>CABIKN020000034.1 GCA_902200405.1 Candidatus Roizmanbacteria bacterium
GCCTCCCTCAGTCGGTCGGCGGATACTAAGGTACTATTATAGTCGCCCGCCCAACTCGACTCCCACACATCAGAGAACTATCAGCCCTCGCTCCCGCCCGACTGAATCGGGATCCGCTCGGGCTTCTTTCCGCCTCCGCTTCGCTCCGGCGGTTTTCACCCCCTCCCGATTTTTGAAACCGGCATTTTTTATAATTTTAATTAATTTGATAAAGTTTCTTTACGTTCTATTTTCAAATCAATGTAGGAAAAACAAGAGTATTACACGTTCTCTCCAAAAGGGGCAAAGATTTATTTATCTTTTGAATGATTGTTTCGCTCGAGAAGCTAAAACTCCTTGACCCAAATGATAACCCCAAGGTTTTAATCTTAATAAACCATAATAAGCACCAATGTCAGAAAATTCACTAGCGAGTTGATCCAAGATTACATCTTCATTTATTCCTTGTTTACCAAGTTCGGCTGTTCTGTCATAGAAATACTTTGTTTTTGCTAACACCGTTTTTGGAGGAGCTGATAATGCACGAAATTGCTCTTCAACACTTGGAAGATGTTTTTCTAAAAATTCCTTCTCTCCCTCTGACAAATTACCAGATAGGGCTTTTCTTGTTGCCTCTAGTTCTGTCTGAGTTTCATTAAATATTTTTTTGACATCTTTTTCGGTCAAACCAAAAACATCATTTTTTATGATAGGTAGGCTTTTTTCTGCTGTTGTTTCTTCTGCCATGCTTTTATTATAATAAAATTAATTTTAAAGTCAAATTTTTTTAAAATATTTTTTAATTAACTCTTTTAATTCATTACTTATTCTCCATTGTTTTTGATATTTAATTTTAAAGTCAACATGATTAGATAAAACAGCTGCACGGCTTCCGGTAATTCCCATTATTTTCCCAATCTCTTTGAAAGTCAAATTCTTTCGACGAAGTTCCCAGGCCTGATAATATCTTTTCAGATTTCTTGCCATAGGTCTATATAACAAACAAAGCTCCCCGTCAGCCGGAATCCTTTCGGATTCCCATAACCCTTTCGAGTTACGACCACGTTAGGTTAACTGAACAGGGAGCTCCTGTTTCCTAACGTGGATTATCTTCTTCCATGCTTAAATTACTTTAAGTTTAGGAAGACCTATTTTTTATTATTTTAAATCTTTTTTTATTTCTTCAAATTCCTTTTTATCAATTTCTCCTTTGGCGTAACGTTCTTTTAGAATTTCAAGCGAAGAATTTCCTTTTTCGTGTCCGTCATGCTCATGATCGTGTCCGCACATATGTCCTCTTCCGTGACTTCCCTTTATTAAGGAAATAATTATCCAGATTACAACACCCCAAAATATCAGCATAAATATCCAACCCATTCCAAAGCCTCCCCAACCTCCATAATATCCCATCATAGAAATTTCACCTCCTTCGTATTCACGTTTTATTTACTCGCGTCTATAATTTTTCTAATAATTGCGTCAACTTCGATCGGTAGATTGCCAAGGTTGGCTTTTGGAAAAAATTGGGAAAGAATTAAGGGTCTCATTCCCGAAATATATATCTGTCCGTCTTTCTGATAGACATTAATCTTACAAGGCAAACATAAGCCGATTTTAATATCAGCCTTAAGTACCGCATAAGCGCTTTTAGCATTACAAATCTCAATAATTTTGAAAGGTTCGATCTTAAAGTCTTTCTCTTTCAAGGTTGCCGAAACGTCGTGGACATAAAGGACCCGAAAACCGGCAGTTTTTGTTTCTTTTCCAACTGCGGCAACTGCCTCATCAAAAGATTTTTCAGTTGTGACCGTATAATCAAAATCCATATGATTTCTTTTTAAAAAGTAATAACTTTGTCGTTTTCAGCAATGAGTCTATATAAATCTTCTATTCCTCCTTCGGGACATTCGCGGCTGTCTTTTTGATCCCTAATCATCATACAGGTACCGCAGGCAATAATGGTAGCATTTGGCGACTCCAGGAATTTTTCTACCTGTTTGTTGATATTAAATTTATCCGAACTATTCTTGGCATACTCGACGCCTTGACCGGTTAGAAAAACACTCACAATATCTCCTTTACTGATAGATAAATTTGCTAATCTGAAAGCATTCCAATTTGTCTCCGCCTGATTTGTTGATAGTAATATGGCCAATTTCATAATTTTATTATAACTTATTTGTAAGGATAAAAAATTAATCAACCCATGCTTCCTCTTAGCTCACTATTAATTTTTGAGACGATTAGATTGAATCCAAAACGAAGACCAATTGTCCAAATTCCCTTGACAAAAAATGGGATTTCCCCCCCCTCAATACAGGCTAAACCTAATCGATGATTTCCGTCACCAGCCGTATAAATTAAACCATGCTTTTCCAAAGAAACCCAACCCTTTGGAGGATCGTCATAAATATCAGGGATTCCATTCATAGCATTCATTAACTTTTTCATATCAATTCCGCCTTGAGTGGTATAGAGTCTTTTTCTGTTTAACAACGCATGAGGATTTACCATTACGGTTTGGCCAATAAGTTTTTCAATTTGGAAAGGTGTTTCGGTCATAATAAAGATTTTTTAATTTAATTTTTAGAAAATAATTATAGCATAATATCAGTCTAAACCAATAATAATTCACAAATAAGTTGGAAAAGTGCTAAAATATAGACATGCCGCTTTTTAAACTACAAAATGACAACTTAGAGCCGATTGTTTCCAAAGATTTTAAAGAAAAAACCCTTCAAAGTATTACAGAAAAAAATTTAAATAAAATATTTAACTTAAAATTCGTATCTACTGAATTTGCTTTACATAATTTTAGAATTGATACCTTAGCCTTCGATGAAGAAAATTCGTCTTTTGTTATTATTGAATATAAAAAGGATAGAAGCTTTAGTGTGATTGATCAGGGATATTCTTATCTATCTCTACTTTTAAACAATAAAGCCGATTTTATTTTGGAATATAACGAAAAAAATAATAAATCTTTAAAGCGGGAGGATGTAGACTGGACACAATCTAGAGTAATATTTGTTGCAAAAGATTTTACTTCGTACCAATTGAATGCAATAAACTTTCGAGATTTACCAATAGAACTATGGGAAGCAAAACTTTATCAAAACGATATTTTTCTGTATAACCAACTTAAATCTCCAGATACAAATGAATCTATAAAAACTGTTTCCAAAAGTAAAACCATAGAATCTGTCAGTCGAGAGGTAAAAAAATATACAATATCTGATCATTTTAAAGAAGGTTGGGAAACTTCAAAAGAAATTTATGAAATATTAAGAGATAGAATACTAGAAATAGACTCTCGAATTGAGGAAAAATTTAATAGAAATTTCATTGGATATAAATTAGGCTCAAATAATATTTGTACAATTCACACAAGACAAACAAAATTGAGCGTTTCTTTGATAAGAGTTGATAAGGAGGATTTAAAAGATCCTGATAAAAAAATAAAAGAAATACCATGGAAAAAACTCGAATGGGGAAAACAATGTAAAGTTATTGTTGAAAATAAACAAGATTTAGATTATACGATGTTTTTAATTAAACAAGTTTATGAAAAGTTTTATAAATAAAGTTTAACTATGCCAAAAATAAACGAAGCAACCGACACAGATTTAAAAGTAATTGACGAGTTAAAACAACTTGGATGGCAAGTTGGAGATACCCTACTTTATCAAAAAGAATATATTCTAACTCCTGAACAACAAAAAATATTTGAAGAAAGAAAAAGTATAAAACCAGACATAACGCTGACCGATCTAAATGAAAATATAATCGCGGTAATTGAAAATAAATTTGAAGATGAGAAAAAAGCATTAGCAAGACTACGGACACTTTATGCAACTGTCTTAAAACCAAGATTTTTGTATGCTTGCTCACCCGAAAGAATTCTTTTTTATGACACCGAATGGAAGGGGCTCGAGGCGGGAGAATTTAAGCGAGTTGATTCTTTTATGGCTCTTGAGGAAATGCTTGTAAAAAAAGAGCAAGCCAAAAAAATTAACTTAGACAGAGAAATATTTATCGATAAAAATATTGCCGGAGGAATTAACCCAAGTTGTGGAAAAGAAACCTACTATCAAATCGAGTGTATCCAGGCTTTAATAAGCAAATTTAAAGAAGGCAAACAAAAAATGTTAGTTCACATGGCTACTGGCTTAGGAAAGACAAGAACTATGGTTGCTTTCACAAAAGCATTGCTCGAACATAATATGGCTAGACGAGTTTTGTTTGTAGTAGATCGGGTGATGTTAGCGGAACAAGCTTTAAACGATGGATTTTCACTTATTAGTAAAGAATTTTCCGCAGTCCGCATTAACACTTCAAATTATAGGCAGTATAAAAATGCACAAGTACACATCGTTGTAATTGATACTTTAGAAAATATTTATCAAGATTTTTCAAATTCTTTTTATGATTTGATAATTGTTGACGAATGTCATCGTTCTATAAATATTAATCGTAAGTTGATATTTGATCATTTTTTATGTCCTAAAATTGGATTAACTGCAACACCTAAAAAAGCAATTTCTGCAAAAGGCAAAGACATTTCGGAAGAAGATCTTGCAATCTTAGATACTTATAAAATGTTTGGGTGCGAGACAGGAGAGCCGGATTATCAATTTGATTTAGGCAGAGGAATTAATGAAGGGTTTTTAGCACCATATACAGTTTTGTCAATTGAAACGGAACTCACAAAATTAGCCCGTGAAAAAGGTGTGGAATTTTCTTATGTACTCGACCCTGATGAAAGAAAAAAAATTGAACTTAATCAGTCAAAAAAATTAATGCTTGAACAACTTGAACGTAAATATATTTCTGAAGATAGATGTCTGAGAATTGCCGAAGAACTTAAAACAAATACCGTATATGGAGAAAAAGTAATTCTTTTTGGAGTCAGTCAGGCCCACTGTACTTTGCTGGCTAAGGCAATAAATAAAGTGTTTGCAACTCCAAATGACGAGACAAGCCCTCGTTACGCGGAGGCAATTATTTCTGATAATAACGATTTAAACGCAACTTTTAAAAAATGGTTTAAGGATATAAACCATAAACCTTTTATAGCAGTTTCAGTAGATATCTTGGGAACTGGAGTAGATATCCCTTGCGTTCGCTATATTTCCTTTGCAGTCTTGACTAAATCTGTTGGTAAATATATTCAAATGTTGGGTCGAGGAACTCGACTTGATCCAAAATCGGGAAAATTTAGTTTTAAGGTTTTAGATTTTGTTGGCCTTTGTAAATTGATGGACGATAATGGAAAAGGAACACCAAAAGAAAATACGGAAATTGTAAAAGGCAAAGGTAGAGGTGGCATCGGTCCGGGACCTGGACCAGGGCCAAAAGGAGATTGGTTTATAATCGATAATCCTGACCCAACACATTTAATCCAAAGAGTGTATCTACATGGAGATAAGGTAAAAGTAATTGATAATATCCCAATTGAAGAAGCAAGAAAATTGTTTGAAGAAGAATTACAAAAAGCAAACAAACCTGAGATTGTTAGTATAAAAAAGAAGGTTGAAAAAGATAAGACTTATGAACCAAGCGAAAAAGAAGTTGACGATATTAAACAATGGGTGAAAAATCCGGCTGTATATTTAGACGAAGGACAATTACAAAAAGTTTATGGATTTGAACAAGGATCAATTTGGGATTTTTTTCTCCATGCTTTAAAAATTAAAAAAATACCTACACCAAAGGAAAGAATTGAAAACGGGTTTGAGTCGTATATCAAAACATATGATTTTAATGATGAACAAATAAGGATTTTAAGGGACTTGAAAGACATTGTTTCAGAAAATATTGTTGAGAAAAGAAAATTGACCGCAGAGGAAATATTTAATAATCCAGTTTATAACAGAATTATTGGAGCAGATTATCAAGAAGTTAATGAGGTATTTGAAAATAAACTACCTCATGTTTTTGAAGAATTACAGGCAAATTTTAAGGTATAAAAAATATGGGAAGATCAACTGTGCACTATGCGGACAATGAAACGAATAATGTTTTAAAGAGATTACATAACAAATTAAGACCTGCGGGAACTCCTGTTGAGCGGGTTGAATATATTATTGAATTATTACTCCTTCGGATTTTTGAAACAAAGATCAAACAGGATAAGGCGTTTGCTCCGCTGAGAAAATTATTTGATGGAGAAAATTACAAGTTATTATTTTCTCACTTATTAAGTTTAACGGGAGAGCAGATATTATCAGAACTAAATAAGAATGTATTCCCTTTTTATTCGACGATATTAACCAAAACAAGAAGTGTGATTACCGGAAATTTACCAACAAAAATGCAAGATCAACTAGTACTAATGGAAGAGGTATTTGCCAATTCAAATTTTACAAACAATGTAAAAGGTGGAGTAATTGCTGAAGTTATTGGACTAGTTAATGAAATAGATGAAAAATGGATACTAAAAACAGATTTACTGGGGGACGCAATTGAATCTGCACTTTCGGAAACAGGAGGAACAAAAGACTTGGGATTATATAGAACTCCAACTCATATAAGACAGATGATGGTAAAAATGGTTGATCCAAATTTTAATGATTCAATATTTGATCCTGCTTGCGGAACAGCAGGTTTTTTATTTGATGCCTATGAATATGTAATTGAAAAAGCAAAGCAATTAAGAAAAATTCCCAGTGAAAATGTGGCGAATCAATTTTATCGAACCGGTATTGGTGGAATAGAATATTCGGGAAGAATTAGAAAAATGGCTGCAGTAAATATGTATATTCGAGGACTTAACCCCCATAATATTCAACAAGGAGATTCTTTAAAACTTTATGACCCAGCTCGCGACCATGAAAGTAAAAGTATTGTGATTGCCAATCCTCCTTTTGGAGCAGAAACTGACCAACCTGCTTATCCAAATGTTTGGGAAGAATACTCCAAAGAACCAGAAACTACGATATTATTTGTGAAACTAATGTTTGATCTTCTAAAACAAAACGGACGATGTGCAGTGATAGTCTCGGAAGGATTTTTGACTTGGGGTCAAAACAGTGCTTGTGCTTTACGAAAGATTTTACTGAACGACGCAAATTTACGGGCAGTGATTAGTCTACCTCAAGGAGTATTTGTAAGTAAAAGTGGGCAGGGAGCAAAAACTTCAATATTATATTTTGAAAAAGGAACACCAACGGATTTTGTCTGGTATTACAAGATTGAAAATGATGGTTTTTCAATGGGGACAAATCGAAAAGAAATAAACGGTAGTCAGATCCCTGAACTTTTAGAAATTTTTAAGGAAATTAAAAAAGGAAAAAAACCAAAGGTTACCAAACATAGTTTTTGTATATCAAAGGAACAAATAGAAACGCTTGATCCGAGAATAGTTGAAAGAATAAAGAAAGAAGTTAGCGAAAAAATAAAAGAAAAAAATGAGAAGAGACGAGAAAAATTGGAAGTGGAATTATATAAAAAACTTGTTGAAAAAAAGATCAGCAATAAAATGTTTGATGAAAAAAAATGGCAGTTTGAAAATATCGTCGAGGGACAAATAGATAATGAAGTAGCAAAGGCAATTGAAAAAGCGCATACATACCATTTTAATCTACAAAACTATCGAAGCAATTTATCTTATGACCAAATAAAAGATTGGCAAGAAACTTTAAAAAGCGTTGAAATAATAAATGGCTCTAAGATAGAAAAAAAATACCAGGAATTACAAAAGGCTCAACCAAAAAATGCTCTACAATTACTTACTTCGTTTGATCCTCATAATAATTTACACATGGATATTGCCAGAGAATATTTAAGCAAGTTTGATAAAAAGATTTTGAGCCAAAATAAAAAACTACAAAAATTAGAAGAGATTTTGCGAAAAGGATTTCAGTATCCTTTAGTTGAACTAAACAGTTTGATTAAACCTAAGTTTGAAAAAATAAAAAAAGATGACTTTAAAGGAAATTTTGATGTTGTTGAAAAAATTTCTTTTGGATTAGGCAAAGTCTATTTACGTGAAAAAAGAGAAACTGGAATGGATTTATATAAAGCAGAAGCTGGGGATTTAATTACTTCAAAAATTAATGTTCATCAAGGAGCAGTAGCTTTAAGCCCCTCTGATTTAGTTTGTTCAACACATTATCAAATTTATTCAATTAATCAGTCAGAGGTAAATTCAAAATATCTATTACTAATGTTAAGATCAAAAAAATTTCTTGAAAATATTAATATCGTAAAAGCTGGCGGAATAAAAAATGAAGCAGGATCAGAATTTTTAGGAAAATTTAAAATACCACTACCCTTACTTGAAACACAAAATGAAATCGTGGAAAAGATAGAAAAACAAAAACAGATTATTGAAGGAGCGGAGAGAATTGAGGCAGTTAGAGATATTGATTTTGACTTATTTGATAACTTTGAAAAAAAACATATTGACGATTTTGCTGAGTTAAACCCAAGAAAAGAAATAAACATTTCAGATGATAAGTTAGTTTCTTTTATCCCAATGGAAGCAGTCGATGATGTTTCTGGTGCGATTATTAATTCTCAAGAAAGACAATTAAAAGAAGTAAATAAAGGCTATACAAACTTTAAGAATGGCGATGTTATTTTCGCAAAAATTACTCCTTGCATGGAAAATGGTAAAACTGCTTTTGCTGAAAACTTGAAAAATGGTATAGGATTTGGTTCAACAGAATTTCATGTCTTTCGTGCCAAACCTGAAAAAGCATTGCCAAGGTTTATTTATTATTTTTTAAGAACAAAAAAGTTTAGGCAATTGGCAAAAGAAAAAATGACTGGATCGTCTGGACATAAAAGAGTTCCTGAAATATTTTTGAAAGAATATAATTGGCCACTCCCTCCACTCGATATTCAGCGTCAAATAGTAGAAAAACTTGATAAACAAATGCAGGCGCTTGAAGGAGTACGACTTCTCAAATCTGAAGCAGAAAAAAGAATCGAAGAAATTTTGGAGAAAGTGTGGGGAGAATAACATTTATGGATATAAACTTGTTTAAAAATATCTTTGAAAAAATAAAAATAAAGTTTGATTTCAAAAAGGTTAATTCGCCATCCTTGAAAATAGAAAATAAAGCCGAAGGTGTTGAAACACAAATAGGTCAGTTAAATATCCAACAAGGATTAACTTATTCAGAAGTAAAAGATTTGGTAACTTCTGTTATTGATCAAAAACTTATTGCTTTTAAAGATGAAGCAAAAGTTATTTATGACCAAAGAACAGAAAAATTTAAAAAGTTAATTACAGACAAGATAAAAAATCTTCCAGAAGAAGAAATAGCTAAACTAAAAGACCCCGATACTCAACTTACACTCATTGAAGCTGCAAAAATAAGTGGACGGAAACAAAACGAAGAATTGCGGAATTTACTGGCAAATTTGGTAGTAAGTAGAATTAAAAATGATAAATCAGGAAAAGAGGAATTAAAAAATATAGTTTATAACGAGGCAATTTTAACTGTTAATAAATTGACAGTAGATCAGTTGAAAATTATTACTCTTTGTTATTTATTAAAAGATACTTCCTACGGCGGTATTGTCTCTTGGAATACTTTTAATAATTATTTAAATACTCACATAAAACCATTTTTAGGTTTTAAAAATACTAATGCAGAATTTCAGCATATTGAATATGCTGGTTGTGGAAGCATAGGAATCGGTAGCTGGGATTTGATAAATATTTATAGACTTCAGTACTCTTTCTTGTTTTTAAATTCGGTCGAGAAAAAAGAAATTGACGAATTAAATTTACAAGAGAATGTAAAGCAAGAAATTGTTGTATTAGACACGAAAGAAGATAAATACCTAATAAGATTTATGAATAAAGGTATTCTTGAAAAATACTTGAAGAAAAAACAAGTTAATGAAGAAATTGCCAAAAAACTTGGATTAATTTATGAGAGCCACATAAAAAATAATGACGATGTAAAAAAGAAAATTTTAGATGAAACCGAGATTGGAAAAGAATTACTAGATTTATGGGAAAACTCAAATCTAAAACATTTATCTTTAACATCTGTTGGAATTGTAATCGGAGCAAGTTATTTTGAACAAGTTACTGGTGAAAAAATAGATATAGGTATTTGGATAAATTAGAAATAATTGATTTAACGAATTATTTACAAGAGTCTTTAATAAGTTACTTGAAAAAAAGTTAAATTTTTGGGATAAAAAATTTTATGAAAATGTATGGAAAATATTTACTACAAAACTATTTTAGATTTCTTTGGGCAAAAATGGTTTGATTATAACTGGAGAGAATTTACAAATAAAAGGCAAAAATATTCAAAAATTTCACTTAATAAAGAAATTACTATTTTGGAATTAGGATTACATCCATTATTAAGGGAAATTTTTCGTTATCAAAAAGAGCTAACTAACAATAAATTAAACTTTGACAAAATACCTGCAAAAACTAGTTCAGATTTTATTTTATCTCACTTGGGAAGAGATCTGGAATTATTATCAAATGAGATAAAAGAGAGAGGAAAACATATTAAGAAAGATTTACAAAACCCAGTTACTTATGAAAATCACAGATTCAATTTAATGGTTGCCGCTGGTTATAAACTATTGGGTTTTTCAGTTCAGTTTGTCCCTTCAAAGTCATCAAAAGGGAAAACTCCTGACTTACTAATAAATGATAAATATTTTATAGAAAATAAACAAAGGAACCAACATGAATCAGACAAGCCTCGTTATGAATTTTTTGGAGAACTCGTTGAAACTTATCTTGAAATCCTCAACAAGAAACAGGATAGAGATTTATTTATAAATATTGAAGTATTTGGTGATATAAATTTACATAAAGAAGAAATTCGTAACGCATTAAATAAAAAAATATGGAGGAATCAAAATTTGATTGCTACAAAAACCCTTAAAATATCTTATTCGAAATTATCTGGTTTTCCTGTTTTTTTAAAAATATTAAAAGAAGCTGGTCATTTTCAAAAAGTTCCAGTTTTTACAAGGACAGAAGATTCATTTATTGCATCTGATCCTCATCTGCAAAATGTCATTATGTTAAATAAGGTAATTGACCAGAAAGAGTTATCTAAGGGCGTTTATGATTTATTAGAAGATGCAAATAGTAAAAACAAAGATAACAAAAAACTAATTACATATTTTGATATTGGAAGAGCGCCAAGTGACTGGGTAGCAACCTTATCAGATTATATTTATAAACATGGAGGCATTGATAAATATCAGAACATAGATATGTTTGTTATATGTCAAACACCAATACAATTGAAAGGTAATTTAAGCGAAATAAAACCAAATTTTAATTTAATCGGAAATACAACTCATATAGATATACCAGACAAACTTAACTTTTTTGGCTTTCAAGGTTATACAGGTATGGATAAATATTTTATTAAAGGTTTTTTAAATCCTTCAAAATTAATCAAGGGGTCAAAATATCTCGATTGTTTTTCTTGTGGTTATAAAATGATTGGAATTGCTACAAATTTAAATGCAGGAGAAAAGCTTTCTCAAGTAAATATGCCGTGTCCTCAATGCGGTAAGCCGATGGATATGATAATTAAAGATCTATGACAAAATTTAAATAAGAACAAGATAAAGTAGAAAATTAACCTTATTTCCAAATCCCCAACTTCATTTCTTTAGCAGATTTTTCCGCTGACAATAACTCATCCTGATATTTTATCTTGGCTCTTTTTTCATAAAGGACAACTCGGGCAAGTCCATTTCTCACTAACTCAATATTAAGATTAACTCCGTCAATAAACACATAACCTAAAGACCTACCAAACTTATCAACTTTATAATTCTCTTCTTGCTCAAAACTGATTTCTTTTCCTAGGACTAAATTTTCAGTAAAGGATTTTGCCTCTTCAAAAAACGGTTCCTTAACTTCGGGAGCATTAACACCATAAAGCCTAAAAGTTTTTCCATCACTTAATTTCAAAGTGTCTCCGTCGCCAACTTCGATAACAGTTATTGGACTAATATTAGTGGAAGCTCCGTTTGGTAAAGTTAATTGGGTCTTAATCTTTTGTTTCTCAAAGTAACTTCCACCAAAGAAAGACAGAACCACCAGAACTAAAACTAGAAAATACAAAATGATTTTATTTTTCTTTTTCTTTTTCATTTGTCTTTCGCGTCTCGAATAATAATCTTCTTTCCTCTTTCGTCTAATTCAAATTCAAGATTCTGATTTTGTCTCCAACCTAAAGCTTTCAAGAACTCACGAGGGATAGTGATAACTTTGGAGTATTTACCTGATGAAGTAATTTTGCGAATTATTTTCATGATGATTTTATTTTACACTTTACTATTTCTAAAATCCAATAACCTGAACATTGCCGGTCGGATTACTTACTAAAAAGCAAAATAGAGAATAACCGACCGGAACACACAAGCGGTTAACAAACAAGTTCCCCTCTCCGCCTGCCGGAGGAGGAGAGGGGCTGGGGGTGAGGAAGTTAAAATTGGTCGATCTGAAAATGCCGCTCGATTGCGGGTGAAGGATTAACTTAATGGTTAACAAGCCCGCAATGGAGCGAGTCCCAATAACATTATTCCTACCCAACTATAGAAACAAACCACAACCATATCTCTCTGAGTGCAAGGTACCCAATTCTTTAATCAACTAGTGTAAAGGTTTCTTAAAACGATTCCGAAAATTTACAGGTGTTGTTTTTATACTCCTGTGCATTCGTCTGTTGTTGTAATAATAAATGGTTGAATAAATATTTTCAATCAGTTCTCCAATTTCTTCAAATCGATTTAAATATCCAATCTCGAGTTTAAAAGTTGAAAAGAAACTTTCCTGAAAACCATTTTCCCAAGGAGATGATTTTCTACTCATAGATATTATGATATTTTTTGACTTTACAAAATTGACAAACTCAATTGAATCATACTCTGATCCCTGATCGGAATGAATATATTTTGGAATGACCCCTGTTTTGTTTAAAGCGTCAATGAATGCTCCCAGTACTAACTGCTTGTTGTGATACCTTGAAATATTAATCCCGATTATTTCTCTCGTACATAAATCCATGACAACGGCCAGATAGATAAATTTTCCCTGATATTTAAGGTAGGTGAAGTCAGTAACCCAGACAATATTGGGAATAATTGGACAGAACTTTTCAATCTCATTTTTAAATGAAGTCGCCGGTTTGTTTAAATCATCTTTTTTGATAAATTTCTTGACTCGTCTCCTATACGGCTTAATCCCAAACTTTTTCATGACTCTGAGTATCCTTTTTTTATTGAGTTTTAATTCTCCCGCTATCCTTTTATGACCATAGGCTTTATGGTCAGTTAGAACCGACTCAATCTGCCGTTTAACCTCCTCATCAATCGCCGGTTGTTTGTGGGTATAGTAAAACATTGCCCTTGAAACACCAAGCTTACGAGCTAACTCTGATTTGTTGACTTCAGGATAATTATGAACGACTGTTTGCATAGTTTCTATTTTTTTTTAATTTTTTAATCTCAAGTGTTAATTGTCCGATGAGTACCAGCATATCCTGATTTTGTTTCCGGAGATGGGCAAAGTCGTGATAGGAGAGAGTCTTATCTAGATTATGATTTAACCATGTGTAGATTGTTTTACTTGATACTCCGTGATCTTTTGAAGCCTGAGTAACTGAAACGCCGTCGTTTTTAATACGAGACAAAATCTGATCTTTTAATTCCTTCGGAATGACTCTAAAGGTACCCATAAGTGTTTGACCGGCATTGGCAACTGTTAAAAAAAGCCAATCCCAGTTTACACTAACTGATTAATTTTTAGGGTACCTGCCACGAAGAGGTAAAAAACTTATCAGAAAGTGAAATTCAAGCGATTATTGATTGCTTCAATGGCATTATTGAGGTTGGTTTGCAACAATTTGAAAGACAATATAAATTTAAAAGTATAAACAAACTTAGCAATGATAAACAAAACATTGTATGATAAAACCATGATGAAGAAGGCATACGCTTACCTAAGAGTAAGCTCAGAGGAGCAAATATCGAACTTTAGCCTCGATAACCAAAAAGATTATTGCCTACGTGAATCACTACGACAGGGATATGAGATTGTCAAAATTTATAGAGAAGAAGGCGCAAGTGCTAAAACACTTAATAGACCAGAACTGCTTCAATTGTTGGAAGATAGCAGGACAAATCAAAAGCAAATCTCAGCCGTATTTATATACAAAATAGATCGTATATCACGCGATACCTACTATTTTCTCGCTATTAAACGAAAACTAGCACAATATGGTATACGAATTATTTCGGTAACAGAACCAGTTGAAGATACTCCAACAGGAGAATTTCTAGAAACTCTACTTGCAGCCAGTGCCAAGCTGGATAACGCCACCAAAGGTCTTCGCTCAAAAGACGGCATGAGAAAACGACTTGAAGCTGGCTGGGCAAATGGCAAAGCAACAGTAGGGTATCTCAACGTTACAAGGGACGATAAGCAAATTATTGAGCCAGCTCCCGAGCAATTCGAAAGTGTTAAGAAAGCATGGGAAGAAATGGATACGGGAATCTATACACTGGATACAATTATTCCAATAATGCAAAAACTAAACATAAAAATAAAATACAAGAGTAGACTTATTTCTATTACACGAAGTCAGCAAACGCATAGAATCTTTCGAGACAAATTTTACGCTGGGTATGTAGTCAGCAAAAAGTTTGGTATTGATAAGGTGGGTAATCATGTTCCAATGATTGATGAAGACATGTTTTATCGAGTGCAAGGAATACTTGATGGACGATCTCGTACGGCCGATATCAAATACCAACGGCAAAACCCGATATTTCCATTACGAGGTCAGGTATTGTGTGGTAAGTGCGGTAAACTATTTACCGGTGCAATTACAAGAAAGAGAAATGGTTTAACGTATCCATATTATTATTGCAGTAGTGGTGAGCATTACAGCCCTACTATTAATAAAGAAAACTTTGAAAGCGAATATCTACAATTTATGAGTCAAGCAGAACCAAAAAAGGAAATGGTTGCCTTATTCTCTGAAATGGTAAAGGAGAAATGGGAAGGAAGATATTCACATTTAGCTATTCAACAAAAATCAGTCGATCAGGAAATAGAAGCACTCCATGAGGTGAGAAGAAGGCTAGGTCAAAAACATTTACAAGGGATTTATTCTGATGAAATGTTCCAAGAACAGCTTCAGATGATAGAAGATCAGATACTTGTTAAAAAGACAATTAAAAGCGAGGCAAAACTTCAGGAAGTCGATATAGATATTCTTGTCAATTTTATGAATAACTTTCTCTGGAATGTAGGAAAAGCGTGGCAAGAAGGTACGTTACAGGAGCGTAAATTGCTTACTGGTTCGATTTACCCCGAAAAGATCATTTATGAATATCCTGGATTTCGAACCACTAAATTAGGTTATCCTTTCAACCTAATCAAGCAGTTTGAGGGTACTCATACCCCGTTATGGGTGGCCGACGGGATTTGAACCCGCAACTTTCAGCTTCACCGGCTGACGCTCTATCCAGTTGAGCCACGGTCACCAAATACCCTCCTACGTTCAGGTTCGTCTCGTGGTCTACGTCCACGCAGCCGAAACTTCACTTCGGCGGGTCTAGAGTCTGTAATCCGATTGAATCGGAAACAGACTCTACGAAAAAACCCCGCTTGGGCGGGGTAGGGTAATAATTTTAATTATTAATTTATTACATAATTGGCGACCCCGCCTGAGGCGAGGTATGATGAGAAATAGTAAATTTATATATTAACATGTTAACATGATAATACATAGTATTTAAAAAGTCAAATGTATTTCATAAATTTATTCATTAATATTCCTGACTTTATACTTGACTTTTATGCTACTCAATAATTATGATATAATCTAAATATGAAAAACTATGTTGATTTAACAGCAATTCAAAAAAAATATAAAGGTTCTTGGGTTGCTCTAAACGACGAACTAAATCTTGTCATTTCTTATGGGAGAGATGCCGATTCTGTTTTAGAAAGAGCTACCAAAAAAGGATATAAATCTCCTACCTTATTCAAGGTTCCTAAAGAGATAATTCCTTACTTTGGAGCTTCTTTTATATGAAGCATCGATACAAGTACGCTAAATTTGGATCTTATTTTAGACCAGTTATTCAAGTTACTTTAAGACATAATAATAAAGAATTTAAATATTTAGCCCTTATTGATTCGGGCGCAGATCTTAATATTTTTCATGCAAATCTTGCTTCTATTTTGGGAATAGATATAGGAAAATTAAAAACTCATTCTTTTGAAGGCATAAAAAAAGAAGCTTCAGCTTTAGGCTATTTGAGTGTTATAGAAATTGGAATCGATGATATTTTCTTTAATACTCCAGTAGTATTTTCAAATGACATTTCAGATAGTGGCTATGGAATTTTAGGTCAGCAAGGTTTTTTTGATCATTTTCGAGTAAAGATGGATTATAAGGGTAAAGATATTGAGTTAAAATCAAATAAATAATAATATGAATACCTTTCAACCATATAAACCAAAAAACGAAAAGGAAAAATTTTTAGCTAAGGCCTTTTTAAAGTTAAAAAATGAACAGGACATGGCTAATTTCCTTCGCGATCTATTAACAATAAAAGAATTGGAAGAATTTTCTAATCGTTTAGAAATGGCGAGATTATTAAAACAAGGAATGTCATATAAAGCTATCGCCAAAAAACTTAAAGTATCAACAACTACGGTTACGCGCACTGCTCATTGGTTATTTCACGGATGCGGGGGCTATGGAAAAGTGATAAAATAATAGATATGGAGATTGATTTAGAGGAAAAAAAGTTGTTGGAAAAAATAATAAAAAAAGACGAGAAGGCGCTTTTTTTTGTTTATAAAAAATATCAGCCTTCAATCTTTAACTTTGTAAAATCACAGATAAATAATTATCAAACCGCTGAAGAATTGACTCAAGATATTTTTTTAGATTTTATAGAGGCACTTCGTGATTTCAGATTTCAATCATCGCTTAAGACATTTATATTCTCAATTGCCCGTCACAAAGTAATTGATCAAATCCGAAAGAAGAAAATTAAAAGTATTTTATTCTCACATCTTCCCTCATTTATTGTTGAAAGCTTAAAAGTAGTTTTTATTGATGAAGAGATTGATAAAAAAGAACTAAAAGAAAAAATAGAAAAAATAATTAACTCGCTTCCGAATGATTATCAACTGATATTACGACTAAAGTATATTGAAGGAATCAAAATGAAGGATGTTTCGGAAAAATTAAAAATGAATTTTAAGGCAACAGAGAGTTTGCTTTTTCGAGCCAGAAAAAGTTTTATTAAGGTTTTCAATAATGAAATATGAAAAATATTAATTTTCGAATGAAGCAAAAGATGAACGAAGTGTTCTCAGTTGAGCCAAATGAATTAGGAGTTAGTTTTTTGACAAATTATTTTAAAAAAATTACAGCATATTTAAAAATAATGCCGTTTGTATATATAATTCCGGTTACTTTTTTAATATCAATTTTTTTGTATTTTATTTTAGGTAGATTCTTGATTAAATTAGTCACTGTCCTGCAATATGGATTTTAAAAAAATATTAGTAAATATTTTATCTTCTTTTTTGATTGTAATTAATCGATTTATTGGACTTATTTTTAATCCTTACAAAACAATGCGCCACATTAGTGAAGAGAAAGATATTTATCAGCCAACACTTATTATTACGGTTATCTTTATCTATTTTAAATTTATTTATTATTTACGAGATAAGATTTATCCGGCAACATTTGTTTATATTTTGTTTATTATTAATTTTTTATTAACAGTAGCTTTTTTTTATTTACTATCAAAATTATTTACTAAAAACAAAAAAGAAATAAAGCTTTCAAGTTTTATTTTCACTTTTGTTTACTCCTTATTTCCCACTTTAATATGGTTTTTATCAACTTCGATTTTATATATTTTTCTTCCGCCACCAAGAACTTTTTCCCTGATGGGTAAGGGCTTCAGTATTTTTTTTATAGCCTATTCGCTAAGCTTATTGATTTGGAAATTGATTCTTGTCTACTTAGCAGTTAGATTTTCCTTAAAGCAGAATTTTTTCAGAATTATTTTTATGTTAATTTTTTATTTAATTTGGTTTATCCCGTATTCGATATTTTTGTATCAGTTTAAACTATTTCGAATTCCGTTTATTTAAAGATGTATATTTAGTCTGGATCCCCGTCTTCACGGGGATGACAACAAGAAAATAGTTTATATTAACTTTATAATTTCCTTAACCCACGGAGCCACTTTGTATTTATTAATTTCTTCTTTACTAACCAACTCAAAACCATAGGCAAAATTGGGATTTGGATTTGGCAGGTCTTTTAATTCGGCAACATAAATATAATCAATTTCATGCTCTGTAAAGACACTATTGAGATCCTTGGCTTTATAGTAAAATTTTCCTAAATATTTTGGAATATTTTTAATTCCTGATTGATCGATATTCCATTCACGTTTTAATGTATCGTTTATCGCATCTTCATCTGTCTGCAGAACATCATTAATGTAAATTTGATGAGAGGAAAAAGTTAGATCAAAAAATCCGTCAAAAGCCAAATGTTTTCGGTGTTGAAGAACTATTCTGTTCTGATAAGTTAGTATCATTGTAAACCCGCGATGAAGAATTCCTTCTTTATGAGCTTGCCATCGCTCAATTTTTCCAAGAATATTATCATCTTTATCAACCTTGGCAAGAAATAGCTCTTTTTTATAATAATCCATGTGTCTAATTATACAATACGAACCGAATGATTCTTATAATTAACTCGACTAATGAATATATGAACCTCAAAGATTTTAAAACTACAAAAGAAAGACGGGAGTTTTTGGAAAAAGAACTCAAAATAAAGTTGGATACGATTAAAAGCTTTCATGATGATAAAGAGGCTGTTCACTGTGAAAATCTAATCGGATCAACAACAGTGCCTTTAGGAGTGGCTGGTCCCCTGCGAGTAAACAAAAAAAACTATTTCATTCCCCTCGCAACGACTGAGGGGGCGCTGGTTGCATCAGTTAGTCGAGGATGTAAGGCAATTAATTTGTCAGATGGGGCAATATCATTTGTTGAAAATGTTGGAGTGACTCGTGGTCCGGTTTTTGAAACGTCAGGGCTAAGAGAAAGTATGGAGTTAAAAAAATGGCTTGATAACAATTTTAATCTTCTTAAAGTCGAAGCAGAAAAAACCTCTTCTCATTTGAAATTAAAAAAATTAGGAACAAGAATTACCGGAAATTATGTTTATATAAGATTTTATTTTGATACCGGTGAGGCAATGGGAATGAATATGGTAACGATTGCCACTGACTCGATTAATCGATTAATCGAAACAAAAACCAAAATAAAATGTTTATCAGTAAGTGGTAATTTTTGCATTGATAAAAAACCGGCTTGGTTAAATTTTATTAGTGGTCGGGGTAAGCGAGTTTGGGCAGAGGTAATTTTAAGAAAAGAAGTTGTTCGAGAAATCTTAAAAACAACACCGGAAAATTTTTTTGAAGTTTGGCTGTCTAAATGCATGATTGGTTCTGCTATGAGCGGTTCTTTGGGGTTTAATGCTCATTTTGCCAATGTTGTTGCAGCTTTTTTTGCCTCCACCGGTCAAGACTTAGCCCACACGGTTGAGGGAAGTATGGGGATGACGACCGCTAAAATTTTAGAAAATGGAGATCTATATGTCTCAGTTTATTTGCCATCTGTAGTGCTTGGAATAGTTGGGGGTGGAACAAAACTAAAAATTAAACAAGAAGCGCTCTCAATCATTGGTGCAAAAACATCGCTTGAGTTAGCGGAAGTTTTGGGAGGAGCTGTTCTTGCCGGGGAAATATCACTCCTGGCGTCGCTCGCGGAAGGAACATTGGCATGTGCACATAAAAAACTTGGCAGGTAAGTCAAAATTCAAAAATCAAAAGTCAAAAATTAAAATAAAAAGTCAAAAGTATTAAAACTTTTTAATTTTGAATTTAAATTTTGACTTCTAACTTTTAACTTTTTAATTTTTTTTAGAATTATGATAGGCATAGTCTCATACGGTTTTTACGTACCAAAATATAGAATTAAGACAGAAGAAATTGCTAAAGTCTGGGGAAAAAATCCCACCGACGTCAAAAAATCCTTATTGATTGATGAAAAAGCAGTCGCAGGGGTTGATGAAGATTCTTTAACGATGGCCTTTGAGTCAGCCTCTTCAGCGCTATCTTCAGTTGATGTTGATCGAAATAAAATTAAAGTTGTTTTGTTTGGTTCAGAAACTCATCCTTATGCCGTTAATCCTGCTTCAACTATACTTGCAGAATTTTTAGGAATAGAAAAAAATTATTTAGCTTATGATACGGAATTTGCCTGTAAGGCGGCAACGGGGGCGCTAATTTCTGCCCAGGCTTTGATAAAATCTAGGTTTAGCGATTATGCTTTAATTACCGGTTCTGATAAAGGAATGGGAAAGACCCATGACGTCCTAGAATATACGGCTGCTTCAGCCTCAGTTTCACTGCTTTTAGGAAAAGATGATTTAATCCTGGAAATTGTAGATTTTGAGACTTTTTCGTCTGACACACCGGATTTTTGGCGAAGAGAAGGAATGCGCTATCCTTCTCACGGAGGCAGGTTTACCGGAAAACCGTCTTATTTTTATCACATTGAGAATTCAGCCAAAAGTTTATTTAAAAAAACAGGCCTTGCGCCGAAAGATTTTTCTTACGGCGTTTTTCATATGCCTAATGGTAAATTTCCAGTTCAAGTGGCAAAATCCCTAGGTTTTTCTGAGGCTCAAATAAAAGATTCTTTGACAGTCAATTATTTAGGAAACTCCTATACGGCGTCAGCATTAATCGGTTTGATGGTAGTTTTGGAAAAAGCAAAAGCCGGGGATCTTATTTTTCTCTGTTCGTACGGAAGTGGCGCCGGGTCAGATAGTTTTGTTTTAAGGGTGACTAAAAATCTAGAAAAAAATATAAAAGAATTTACAAAGATAATTAAAGAAAAAAAATACATAAGTTATCCAACTTATTTAAAATTTATGGAAATGATATGAACAACATTATTGGCTATTACACAACACAATTTGGCGAGCTTTGGGAAAAATCACTTTTTGATTTGGTCGAAGAGGCGATCTTTGGCGTTTTAAAGCAAACTAATTTAGAAAATAAACAAATTGATGCAGTTTTTTTTGGAAATATGTTAGCAGGAGTTTTAGAAAATAACCTGCACTCAACATCAAAAATAGCTGAAATTTTAAAAATCAATATTCCTATTTTCCGGGCGGAAGCGGCTTGCGCTTCAGGTGGGGCTGCTTTTAATTTGGCAAAAACTTATTTAGAGGCCAATAGTAATAAAAACGTCTTAGTGGTTGGAGCGGAAAAAATGACTGACTATTCACCGGAGGAGGCAATTACAGGTTTGTCCGCCGCGGCCTCTGGTGAAGAGCAAGAAGCAGGTCTCACTTTTCCAGGCCTTTATGGAATGATAGCAAACTATTATTTAGAAAAATATCACTATACAGAAAAAAACTTGAGCTATGTTTCCGTGAAAAACCATTTTCATGGAAGCCTAAATGAAAAGGCACACTTTAGAAAAAAAATTACAATTAAGGATGTTTTACAAAGTCCTTATGTTGCATATCCATTAAAAGTTCTAGATTCATCACCTATTTCTGATGGGGCAGCGGCTGTTATTTTAACAAATAATTATGACATGATAAAAAAACAGAAACACTCAGCTATAGTTTTAGCATCTGAAGTAATAACGGACACAATCTCATTAAAAGAAAGAAAAAATCTAGATGAAATTTTAGCAACAAAAATGGCCGCAGATGTGGCTTTTAAAAAAGCAAAAATCAATCGACGTGATATTGGAATTGCCGAAGTTCATGATTGTTTCTCAATAGCCGAAATTTTGGCAATGGAAGATTTGGGATTTTGGAAAAAAGGAACAGGCGGACAAAAGATTATGGAAGAGTCTACGATGTTTGGGGGTGGGGGAAATTTGGTTGTAAACACTTCCGGTGGATTAAAAGCGGCTGGACATCCGGTTGGAGCAACAGGAATAAAACAGATAGGCGAAATATTTTTACAATTAACAAAACAAGCAGAAAAGAGACAGGTAAAAAATGCTAAATACGGTTTAGCTCACAATGTTGGTGGATCTGGCGGTACTGCCGTGGTTACAATTTTAGGCGTTTAATATGATTTCACCGGTAAAAGTTTGGCGTAGACAAAAAGAAATAAGAAAAATTTTGGGCAAGAAAGGCAAAATTTTGGTATGGACAAAAATATTTACGCCGGGTGCGGATTTTAAAAAATATGCTCCCTATCCAGTTATATTGGTTGAGTTGGAAAACAAAGAAAAAATTTATGGACAGTTGGTTGATTATGAAGAAAAAGATTTAAAAATAGGCAAAGATGTAATTTCTATTTTGCGTAAGGTTCGTTCGTCAACAGACGAAGGAGTAATTGCCTATGGGGTAAAATTCAAACCTTTATGAAAATCTCATATTCGGCCCCAGCAAAAGTTATTTTATCAGGCGAGCACGCAGTTGTTTACGGAAAACCGGCCTTAGTTTCCGCAATTAACCTTCGATTAAAATTCACAGTTACCAATTTGGCGCGACCGCGCCAAGATAGTAATTTAGATAAAGGAATACTATTTATTAGCAATAAGGTAAAAAATTTTCTTAAAGAACAAAGAATTCAATTCGTTGATAAATTATTTGATTATAAAATAGAATCAGAAATTCCAATCGGTCGGGGGTTGGGATCATCGGCAGCTTTATCGGTCGCATCGGTCGCAGCTTTTTTAGAATTTTATGCGGGACGACAGTTTGATAAAGAATTAATAAATAAGATGTCGTTTGAAATCGAGAAATATTTTCATAAAAGTCCCTCAGGAGTTGATAATTCCGCTGTATGTTTTGGAGGAATATTTATCTACCGTAAAACATCTAGTCTTTCTAAAAATATAAATAATCTTGATTTTAAGATTCCAAAAAATATTGATGAAAAATTATTTTTAATAGATAGCGGAAAGCCAAAAGAGACAACGGGAGAGATGGTTGAATCAGTCAAGTCAGTTAAATCAGTTGAATCAGTTAATGATATTTTAAACAAAATAGAACTTGAAACAAAAAATATTGAAGTTGCAATTAAAAATCAAGATATTAATTTGTTTAAGGATTGTTTAGTAAATAATGAGAGATTGCTTGAAGAACTGGGAGTGGTTTCAGAAAAAACAAAAGAACTTCTTTTTAGTTTGCACAAGTTTGGAGTTGGTAAAGTTACTGGAGCAGGAGGACGAGAAACTAACTCAGGATTTATATTATTTTTTGCAGAAAATAAAAAAGGATTAAATGATTATTTAATAAATAATAAAATAAATTATTGTCAGTTTATTCCAGATTATCAAGGATTAATTTGTATTTAACAATATGATTTGATTGTCATCCCCTTGAAGAAGGGGATCCAGTCTATAATTACATATTTAAAAACAAATAAGGTGATTTTAGTCTGGATTCCCGCCTACGCGGGAATGACATATTTTATTATTAATATGGGTATAAAGGTTGAGGCATCGGCTCCGGGAAAATTAATGCTTTTTGGCGAACACGCTGTAGTTTACAACTATCCGTGTATTGTTACTACAGTTTCTTCAAGAATTTATGTTGAGGTAGAAAAAACATCAGGATTATTAAAAATTGACGCGCCGCAAGTCAAGAACGTCCGTTTTGTTGAAGAAACGCTTAAATTATTTAGTCAAAAATATAAAGTTGATAACAAAATTTTAGTAAAAACATATAGTGACTTTTCTTCACAATATGGTTTTGGATCGTCATCAGCAGTCACCGTTGCTACAATCCATGCACTAGGCAAACTTTATAAAATCAAAATTTCAAAACAGGGGATTTTTGATTTAGGGTATAAAGTAGTACTAAATGTTCAAGGGGTAGGAAGTGGATTTGATATTGCCTCAGCTATTTATGGAGGAACGATTTATTTTGTTACTGGTGGTAAAAAGATAGAACCGTTAACCGTCAAAAATTTGTCTTTGGTAATAGGATATTCTGGAGTTAAAGCAGACACTAGTAAATTAGTAAAAAATTTAAAACCGGATTTTAAAATTTTTGATCAAATAAAAAAAATAGTTGAAGATGTGAAGATATCTTTACTCAAAAGTGATTGGAAAACAACAGGAGAGTTAATGAATCAAAATCATCAGCTTCTACAAAAATTGGGAGTCAGCACACAAAAGCTAGATAAAATGTGTGAGGCTGCGATTACTTCTGGTGCATTAGGCGCAAAGTTGTCCGGAGCGGGTGGGGGGGACTGCATGATTGCGTTAGTTTCAAAAGCTAAAAAAGAAGATGTTGAAAGTTCAATTGTTAATGCAGGCGGAGAAATTATTAATGTTAAAATTAATGTATGAAAGCAACAGCAGTAGCCCCGTCAAATATAGCATTCATCAAATATTGGGGTAGAAAAAACGAAGAATTAAAACTACCGGCTAATGGAAGTATCTCAATGAATTTAAGTAATTTATTGACTACGACGACAGTTGAATTTAGTCCAGATTTTAAAGAAGATTCGGTAACTATTAATAATAAAAATAATCCGAAAGAATCGGAACGGGTAATCAAGTTTTTAGAATTGATTAGAAAAAGAGCCAATATTTTTCAAAAAGCGAAAGTTGTTTCAAATAATAATTTTCCCGATGGAACAGGTCTTTCATCCTCGGCTTCCGGTTTTGCGGCGCTAACTTTAGCCGCCACAAAGGCAGCAGGACTAAATTTAAATGAAAAAGAACTGTCTATTTTGGCGCGTCAAGGATCGGGGTCTGCCTGTAGATCTATTCCTGATGGTTTTGTCGAATGGGTTGATGAGGAATCTAAATCTATTTATTCTCCAGATTATTGGGATATTATTGACGTTGTAGCGATTATTAGCATTGAAAAAAAAGACATTCCATCAACTGATGGTCAAAAATTAGTTTCGACGAGTCCTTTTTTTCAAACAAGACTAAATAACATAAATGAAAAAATAATCCGATTAAAAAAAGCATTAGAAACAAAAAATTTTACCGAATTTGGAAAAATAGTTGAGAATGAGGCATTAGAGCTTCATGCAATTATGTTGACATCAACTCCGTCCCTGATCTATTGGCAACCGGAAACAGTTATGTTAATGAAATTGGTAAAAAAATGGAGAAGCGAAGGTCTTGAAGTATATTTTACTTTTAATACAGGCCAGGACATTCATTTGATAGTTGAGGAAAAAAAAATTGACCAGTTAACCAGAAAACTTAAAGAGTTAAAAGAAGTTAGGAAGATCATAATTAATAAGCCGTCTGTGGGTGCAAGGTTGGTTGAAAAACATTTATTTTAAATATGAACAGTAATCATCTTCCAAAACACGTGGCAATTATTCCAGACGGTAATCGTCGTTGGGCAAAAGAAAAAGGACTTCCATCTGTTGAAGGACATCGATACGCAGCTCAAACGACTTTTCCAAATTTAGCTAATGAGCTGGCGAGACTCGGTGTAAAATATTTTACTTTTTGGGCCTTATCAACAGAAAATTTAACTGGTCGAAGTAAAGAAGAGCTAGATAATATATTTGATCTGATTAGATTTTTTTTAAAAAATAAATCGAAGGAATTTAAAAAAAAGGAAACAAGATTTAAGACAATTGGTGATTTAACCAGGTTACCCAATGATCTCCAAAATGAAATTTTTAAAATTGTAGAGGATACCAAGAAAAATAAAAAAATGACCGTAATATTGGGACTAAATTATGGAGGAAGAGATGAAATAATTAGAGCAGTAAAAAAAGGTAATAATTTGACTAAAGAAAATTTTTCAAATTATTTGGACACAGCAGGAATTCCCGACCCTGATTTAATAATTAGAACTGGTGGGGAAAAAAGATTATCAGGCTTTATGCTTTGGCAGAGTGAATATAGCGAACTATATTTTTCGGATTTATATTTTCCTGACTTTACTGCATGGGAATTAGAAAAAGCTATTAATAGTTATTCTGAACGTCAAAGACGCTTTGGCAAATGAAATTACTTTTAGATTTTAAAAAACAATTTGATAAAGAAATAAATATCTATTTAGATAAAAAAATAAAGTCAGCGGACAAAATAGATAGAAAAGGCGGTGATTTATTAAAAATAATAAAAGAGTTTATTAATATCGGCGGTAAGAGATCGCGGCCAGCAATTTTTTATTATGCTTTTTCAAGTTATTCTTCCCAAAATTCAGCAAAAGTTTTGAAACTTTCTTTTATCTTTGAACTGTTTCATAGTTTTGCTTTGATTCACGACGATATCATTGATAATTCCGATTTAAGAAGAGGAAAACCGACTGTTCATAAAAAATATAATCTCTCAACAGCAATTTTAGCTGGTGATTTGGCCTTAATGTTAGCTGATGAAATATTTACTCAAGAAATAAATGAACAAGAAATTATTGATTTATACAATGAATTTAAACAAGAACTTTTGATTGGTGAATATCTAGATACGATTAAAATCAAAGATGTAGACAAAATTATGGAACTTAAAACCGCTAGATATTCTTTCGTTAAACCAGCTATGATTGCTTTTAGTCTGGCTCAAGTTGATAAAAACGAAGTCAAAAAATGGGAAGAAATTTTAAGAGAAACTGGTATTTTATTTCAAGAAAAAGATGATTATGATGGAACTTTTAGTAATGAAAAAACATTGGGTAAACCAACTGATTCTGATATAAAAGAAGGAAAAAATACTTTGCTTGTTGAAAAGTTTTTAGAAAAATCTAATGATATAGAAAAAAAACGTTTTCATTCTTTTTTTGGAAAACAAAACTTAAAAAAAGAAGATTTAATTTGGTACAAACAAACTTTAATAAAATATAAAATAGACAAGGAAATAAAAAAACAAATAATTAATGAATCAATTAAAATAGAAAAAAAACTTAATCTTTATTTTCCGGATAAAATATTAGCTAGGTTAATCAAAGAAATTTTAATTTATTTCCAATCTTGAATGTAGTACTTTTTTCCCTTCAAATTCTTCGGCATATATTCTTGAATAATTTTTCGTCCAGTTTCGCGTTCGACTTTCCAAGGATAGCGGATATGGCCTTGACCAAAACCAAGTGATCTCATCAATTTATTTGGAGCGTTTCGTAAATGAAGTGGAATTGGGTCGAGATTTAATTCATCAATGTCACCCATGGCGACCATGATTCCATTAGTTGACGCGATTGATTTCTTGGCAGTTGCCAAATATGTTGCTGTTTGAGCTAAAATTAAACCTGCTTCCGGCCAGCCGATCATATGACAGGCCTGCATGGCCGTTGTTGCCAAAACCAAAGCCGTTGGTTGAGCATTACCAATATCTTCGGAAGCAAAAATCACTAAACGGCGGGCGATAAAAATCGGGTCTTCACCGGCTTTGATCATTCGAGCTAAATAATGCAAGGTTGCATCGGGATTTGATCCTCTCATTGATTTGATAAAAGCTGAAATCGTATCGTAATGCCAGTCTCCTTTTTTATCATAAAAAATTGCTTTTCTTTGAACCGCTTCTTCGGCAATTTTAAGAGAGATTTTTTTTGAAAGGGAAGCAGAGAGTTCGACAGCATTAATGGCTGTTCTTCCGTCACCGTTAGAATTTTTAATAATATGTTCAACTGCTTCTTTTTCAAATTTATGTTTAGGATAAAATTTAATGGCCTTTTTGACAATTGTTTCAATTTCTTTCTCGGTTAAAGAGTAGAGAACATATATTTGGCTACGGGAGACAAGGGGAGCGATGACTTCAAAACCGGGATTTTCCGTCGTCGCCCCAATCAAAGTGATCGTTCCGTCTTCAACGTAAGGCAGAAAAGCATCCTGCTGGGCTTTGTTAAACCTATGGATTTCATCGACAAACAAAACGGTCGTCTTTTGAAATAAACCGTAATTCTTTTTGGCTTCGGCAATAATTTTACGAACTTCTGCAACACCACCTCCGGCAACTGCCGAAAAAGAAACAAAGTTTGCTTCAATATATTTGGCGATGATGCGAGCGAGGGTAGTCTTCCCAGTCCCCGGCGGCCCCCAGAAAACCATCGAAATAACTTTTTTATTTTCTATCATCCGGCGGATTGGTTTACCTTTCCCCACCAAATGTTCCTGCCCGACGAATTCATCAAGCGATTGCGGGCGAAGCTGCTCGGCTAAGGGAATGTCCATAGCTATTGACAATTAATCTTTAAATTTCTATAATGAGATCACTAAACATGGAGGGTATTCTAAACGAGTCCCCTCCGTTTTTTATGTCTCAAATTTTATTAACTCTCTCAGATAATTAAAATCTCTAAAGTTTTTACCAGCTAACTGACGGATATCTCGAGCTGTTCTTTCACCTCGAGCTAAAACAGTAACTTTTTTGCCTTTTTCCATTAAATATTTTAAAACTATAGCAAAATCTCCATCACCAGAAAGAATTAAAACGTCAGAATAATCTTTTATGTATCTCATTAAATCAAAAGTCATATCTACATCACAGTTAGCCTTTTTGGAAATTCCACCATCAGGTGCGTGAAAGATTTTTACTGGCTTTAGTTCAAGTAGATAACCAAATTGAGCCAATTTTAAATAGAATTTAATTCTAGCAATAAGTTTAAAATTATCTGCTTTCTTCTTTTCGAGGTAGATTATTAGTTTTTTAAGGTCAATTGGTTGCTTGTCCATAATTGAATACGGGAAACCATTAAGCTCGACTCCTCCGTAATAAAATACTTTTTTGACTTGATATTTTGCTTTAATATATTTTATTAGCCTCTTATAGTCTATTTTCCATCCCAGACTTTTTTCTCCACCGTAGAATAAATTAGAAGCGTCAATAAATGCATATGTTGGTTTTTTCATTTTGTAAACAATTGTTCACCTTAATATTAGAATAGTTATTTTTGAAAATCAAGAGATAAATTATTGATATAATATGTTAATGAAAATCATTGATCTATCTCAAACATTGTTTGATAAAATGCCGGTTTATCCTGGAGATCCGGAAGTTATAATAAAAGAAATTCATACATTAGATAAAGAAGGGTGGAATTTAAGAAATATGACATTTACGACTCATATTGGTACACATGTCAACGTTCCTTATCATATGGTTAAAGAAGGAAAAAGATTAGACAAATTTGCTTTAAATAATTTTTTTGGTAAAGCAGAATTATATAAAGCGGGTATGAAGTTTTATCATAATAAGGGAGTCATTTTTTCGGTCTGCAATATTGACAAAAAAATAGCTGAAGACTTAATCAAGTTTCCGCCAAAATTTATTGGTTTATCCGAAAAATTTGAATTCGATATTGCGATTGAAAAATTACTTTTAGAAAAAGGAATAATTTCCTATGAAAATTTAACTAATACTGAAAAACTACCCCAAGAATTTACTTTCTACGGAGTTCCACTAAATATTAAAGAAAGCGACGGATCACCTGTGCGTGCGTTTGCTATTATTTGATTAACATTAGGCAGGATTAGGCAATATTCGGCAACATTAGGCAAGATCTGGCAATATATGGTAAAATAATTCCATGAAAGTTCCCCCAGATTATATAATCACTCCGGAAATATTAAATTTGATTAGTAAAGTTGATACGAACTTAATGTATTTGTTTTCACTTACAATTCCAAAAGAACTTAAACAAAAAATTCAAAGAATTAGTTTGCTGAAAAGTTCTCTGTTTTCCGCTCGTATCGAGGGTAATTCCGCAACGTTAGAAACACTTAATAAAAGCGAAAGTGACAAGGAAAAAAATAAAGAGATTTTTAATATTTTAAAAGCAAATAAGTTTCTTGAAAGAAAAGTAAAAAATAATTTTGAAGTATCTAAAAGATTCATTTATGGGCTACATTCGCTAGTAATGACAGGTGAAGAAGAAAAAACAAAGAATTTTCGGAATGAAATGGGAGCGATTTTCAATCAATCTGGCATTGCTGTTTATCTCTCTCCGCCTCCAACACAAATAAATAGTTTAATTGATCAATTAATTAAATTTATAAATTCAAATATAGAAAAGTTTCCTTTAATATGTGCTTTAGTCTCACATTTAGTATTTGAAAAAATTCACCCGTTTATCGATGGTAATGGGCGGGTAGGCAGGCTTTTAATTTTTTCTATATTAAAAGCAAAAGGCTACGGCGAAGGTTATTTAATTTCTTTTGAAAAATACTTAGAGGAGAATAAAAGCGACTACTATTATTATTTAGATCAAGGATACAAAAATACAGAAGACTATTTAGTTTTTATGTTGAATGCATTTTTGAAGGAATCGGAGGAATTGAAAAAACAAATAGAATCAGCTCAAAACGGAAAAGAAACATTACTTCCACCACGTCAGGAAGAAATATATTTGATAATTAAAGAACATAAAATCGTTTCTTTTGACAATATCAGGCGAAGGTTTTTAAAAGTTCCGGAGCGAACTTTGAGGTATGACTTAAAAAAATTGGTGGAAAAAGGATTAACGGTAAAAATTGGTGAAACGAGGGGGAGTTATTATAAGATTTTGTGATGGTCTTAATATATCGATATATTAAGACATATATAAATTAACTTGATTGTCATCCCCTTGAAAAAGGGGATCCAGTCAATAATTACATCATAAAAAACAGATAAGGTGATTTTAGTCTGGATTCCCGCCTTCGCGGGAATGACACTTTTTTAATTATGTAGTAGAGTAACTCATTTTTTCTAGCACTTCGTTATAGTTATCAATTACTATCCCTGGAATTATTTTTGATACAGTTTCTGAATATCCTAATTTTTTTAATTTGTTTTCAAAGTTTACAAAAATAGATTTGCCCAAAGTGCCTGAAGAATATTCAATCGGCCTATTATTATAGTCAAAAAAACTCATAAGAAAGTTTACTGTTGTAATAGAAGCTTGTTCACATATTTTATTTGTTTGACCAACATTTCCATTTTTGTATGACATAAAAATATCTATTAATAATTCTCTTTGTTCTTTCTTCATTTGAGAAATAGAGAATAAGGCCTTTGTTCGTCTTTTTTTATCTGAACCCTGATTGGAAGCGGCTATTGCTCCCATTGTAAATGGGATTGCTAATAGGACAAATAAAACAGCAAAAACCATAAAAACTATTTTCATATTTTAATTAATATGCTATAAAGGTTATTTGATTATAACAATCCCATTTTTTCTTTTACTTCTTGGACAGTTTCCCGGGCGATTTTGCGGGCACGTTCGGCGCCGTCGCGGATCACTTCATCAACATATTTTGTGTCCTCGGCTATCTTAGCTCGTCGTTCTTGAAATGGTTTAAGATCGGCGAAAATAGCTTCTGATAGCTCTTGTTTCATTTGGCCATATTTGATGCCAGTTGTTATATAAATTTTTTCGTAGTATTTTCGTTTTTCTAATCCTTGAAATAACTCTACAAATTCAAATAATGCCGCAACACCTGAAGGAATTTTGCCAACAAGTTCAGAATATTTTTCTTTTCCTTCATATGTTTTTGGATCGATACCTTTTGGAGGAGGACCCATAATTCCCTTTCCAGAATCAGTAGGTACTTTTGCAATTTTTTTCTTAATTTCATCTAAATTATCAGTTAGATTAATATAACTGTTTTCAACAGACTTGCTCATTTTTCCTTCTCCTGTGAGAGAGGGGATATATTCACCTTTGGTTGCAAATCTTACAGGTTCGGGAAAGTCAGTTCCATAAATTTGGTTCATTTTTCTGGCAATTTCGCGAGCGACTTCCAAATGTGGTTCTTGGTCTATACCAACTGGTACTAATCCAGCTTTATAAATCAAAATATCAGATGCCATCAAAATCGGATAGTTCAAGAGAGCCATCGTGTTGGCTTGTGGATGTTGTTTGACTTTTTCCTTGTAAGTTGGCAGATGCATCATTCTGGCAATCGTTTCAACGGTTGAAAAATAAAAAGCCAGCTCAATGTGCTCGGGAATATCGGATTGATAGATGATGATGCTTTTTTTTGGATCCAAACCAGCTGCTAGATAGTCAATAATAATCTCGCGCTTGTTTGCCCGAAGTTCATCCGGTTTAAACGGGGTCGTGATCGAGTGGATATCAACGACACAATAAACAGTCTCATATTTTCCGGTTTTCTCAAGTTCAAGAAAACCTTTAACTGCTCCTAAATAATTACCAAGATGGAGGCGGCCAGTGGCTCTAATTCCTGAAAAGACTCTCTTTGTTGTCTTAAGGTTTGTCACTACTTCTTCGATTTCAGACGTCACATCAACAACCTGAATGCCTGGAAGTTTTTTTAAATCCTCAGATTGACACTGAAACGTGCTGGTTAAACTTCCCGTTCCGCCTAAAATCGTTTTTTTTCCAAAAACTTTTTTATCAATATAGGTTTTGATCCCAGGAACATAAAATCTAGCCGTACCGATCTCAAGTTCGGTTATTTTATTAAATTCTTCCGGAGTAGCGATCCTTAGCATCTCAACTCCTAACAGCTTTTTTATTTTTTTAAATGAGATCTTGGTCACATCCCGTCTAAGGACAGCAATAAAATTATCATCGGCCTTCATTATCAAAGTGGCCACACTGTCATTTAATGTATATCCTAGTTGAGCTACAACATCAGCGGCCTCAACTAAAGAGTCGTGTTCAAGGATTTTATTTTTTATTCCCATCTCAGTCATTATTTTCGAATAGCCGAGAGATATTTGATCGATCATATTTATTTATTATATAACTTTTAACTATTATTAATTACGAAAATACTTCCAATAACTAAAATTGCTCCAACAACTTGATTGATTTGCAAAAATTCATTTAAGAAAATAATCGATAGTATAATACTACTTATTGGTGCGACCGTTGTAAATATTCCTGCAACTGTTCCACTGACCTTTTTTTGACCTTCAAACCAAAGAAGAAAAGAGATAAAAGATAGGAAAATACCGTAATATGCAATAACTAAAAACTGAAAAATACTCAAATTTAATGCTGTATTTAAAAAAGACGTGTTAATAACAAAAGGAGCAAATAGTAAAGTGCTAAAAAATATAACATAAGCGGATTGTTTAAAAGAGTCAACTCCTTTACTTAGAAACTTAGATAAAATTACAAAAATAGCTTGACCTACAACGCTTAACAATATTAATATTTGGCCAATAATTATTTGAATATTTAGATTTAAATTCATTAGATTAGAATTTAAATTAATTATTATCAATCCTAGTACTGACAAAAAAACTCCAATAATTTTTCTTTTAGAAAGTTTTTCTTTCAAAAATATAAAAGCCAAAATTCCAATGATTGCTGGTGAAAGACTAGAAATTATTCCTGCTTCACTTCCAGAGATATATTTAATACCCGTTAAAAAAAATATTCGATATAAAAATGTTCCAAATAACGCTTGAAAAAAAGTTACCAATAAATCTTTTCTAGAAATATTTAATAAATCTTCCTTTCCTTTAAATATAAAAAAACATAAGGAAGCTATAACCAAGCTCATAAATGATACATAAATTACAGATAAATTTATCAAATATTTTCCAACCAATACAGCACTTCCAACAAAAATCATACTCAAAGTTAGCTGAAAATATGAAAATATTTTTTTATTATTCATGTCAATAATTTTTTTAATTCATAATTTATATTTCTTGGTCTGTTCTTGATAAGGTGACGAGTCGTTTTTGAGGAAAAGATTTTTCCGCTTAAACAATAATCAATTACCGACTGCTTAATATTTAAGAATTTAAATTCGTGTCTTCGCAAAGTCACCCGGATATTTTTGTTTTGATAATCTACCAGATAGGCAGGTATTTTATTAGCGCCTAATTGTTTAAGGGCGGCCACCCGGTGATGGCCATCGAGAATTATAAAATTATCTCGATCAACAATCACCGGATTTTTTAAATATCCTCGAATTAACAAATCGTATTTAACAAGTTTGAGCTGCGATATTGAAATCATTTCATGATTTATTAGTTTTTTTATATTTATTAATGTGATCATAGGTCTGGATTCCCGCCTCCCCTTCGATGGAACTCAGGGTAAACGCGGGAATGACGTTACTTTTTATAATAATAATCCACAATTGCTTCAGCTAAAACCTCATCTGAATCTATAGTTTTCCCATTCAGCGCTTCATAGTTTATTGCCTGAGGTAATTCAGTGCAACCTAGAATAATATTCTCGGCACCATAATCATACATACTATGCAATAGGGAGACGTATTCTTTTTTTAGAAAAAGATTATTTACTCCTGCGAGTACATCTCTGATGATTGATTCGGAAATTTCTAACTGTTTACTATTAGGCAGAATTACTTTCACTCCATATTTCTTTAATTCTTTTTCATATAATCCAGATTTAACAAGAACAGGACTACCAAGCAAACCGACAGTTTTTATTTTTTGTTTAGAAACTTTCTTACTAACTTCTTCAATGATGGAAATAAAATCGGTTTTAACATGTTTTTCTAATTCATGAATTAATAAATGAACAGTATTGCTACCAATTGCTAATTTTGTTGCCCCCGCAGCTTCGAGGGTTTTAGCTGATTTGATAAGCATTTTTTTTGCCTCAGGGACACGTTTTTTATTGTTTATAAAATCAGGGATAGGTAATGATTCAAATATTAGATATGGAAAATCATCATTATTTTTTGCTCCATATTTAGCTTGAGAAAATTTAATAATTTCTTTATAAATAAAATTAGTTGATTGTGGACCAACTCCGCCAATAATACCGATTTTTTTAGTGTTTTTCATATTTTTTTCATTTTTTTGATTTATAATTTATTATGCAAAAACTTATCATAACCGTTTAGATCCAATAACCCGTGGCCGGAGAGGTTGAAAAGAATGACTTTTTTCTTTCCCTCTTTTTTGGCTCTGACGGCCTCGTCCATCGCTGCTTTGATGGCATGAGTTGACTCCGGGGCGGGAATTATTCCCTCACAACGGGCAAAATCAACTCCGGCCTGGAAAACCGGATTTTGCTCATAGGCAACCGCCTCCATCAATTTTTCGTGATACAAAAAAGAAATTTGAGGGGCCATACCATGGTAACGTAACCCTCCGGCGTGAATGGGCGACGGGACAAAGCCGCTGCCTAGAGTATGCATTTTTAACAAAGGCGTCATCTGTGCTGTATCTCCAAAGTCATATTCATACTTGCCTTTTGTTAACGATGGGCAGGAAGCCGGTTCGACTCCAACAAATCTGGTTTCGTTCTTGCTTTTTAATTTATCAGCCATAAAAGGAAAAGCAATTCCAGCAAAGTTACTTCCTCCTCCAACACAACCAATAATAATGTCAGGATATTCCCCGGCTTTTTCCATCTGTTTTTTCGCCTCAATCCCAACAACTGTTTGGTGAAGTAAAACGTGGTTTAAAACACTTCCGAGAGAATATTTTGACCCCTTTGTCTTAACGACTGTTTCAAGAGCCTCACTTATGGCAATTCCCAGGCTTCCGGTATGATTTGGATTGCTTGCTAATATTTTCCTGCCAAACTCAGTTTTGGTTGACGGACTGGCAGTAACATCGGCCCCATATAGTTGCATAACAATTTTTCGATATGGCTTTTGATCATAGGAAACCCGAACCATAAATATCTGGCACTTTAAGCCAAAAAAATTACAGGCCAAACTTAAAGCGGACCCAAACTGTCCGGCACCGGTTTCTGCAATCAAAGTTTTTGTCCCTTCCTTTTTGTTGTAATAAGCTTGAGCGATTGTTGTGTTCAGTTTATGCGCTCCAGTTGGGGAAGCACCTTCATATTTATAATAAATATGGGCTGGTGTATCCAAAAACTTTTCCAAACGATAGGCTCTAATCAAAGGTGTTGGACGATAAAGTTTATACAACTCCCTAACTTCCTCTGGAATAGCGATTTTTTCCTCGAGAGAAACCTCCTGTTTTATTAATTCCATTGGAAATATAGCTGATAAATCAGCCGGTCCAGCCGGTAACTTTGTCATTGGATTAAGTGGCGGATCTGGTAACTTTCCTAAATATTTTTTTAAATAATAGGAAATATTTAAATAATATTCTGGTATCTCTGACTCTGAAAGTGAAAAATTTGTGTGTTTCATAATTTTGTAAATAAATTTGTAATAATATAAAAAAATCCTCCGCTTGAAGCAGAGGTTAAGTCATTCAAAAAGACGCCTGCTTCACCAGAGGTTGCTTGTCCACCAATTGTTTGAATTTATTTTGTTTTTCATAGGGACTCTCTTGTATGAGGTCCGTCCTCATTTAGGACGGACCTTAGAAAACCTGCCTAATCTTAATTCTCTCGATCCTCGCGTCACTGTTGCGACTCCAACTTTTAATCTTCTGGCAATCTCTTGATGGGGGAGGCCTTTTTTTATTAATTTGACGATTTGTAAACGAGTGACTATTTCGTCAAATTCACCAGGTGTCAAAATGCCTTTTAAAAAATCAAGCATTTCGGCACTGGTTTTATTTTTCAAAAAAGCTTCGACCAACTCCCCTACTTTGTTCATAATTGGTACTAGTGTACTAGTATGCTATTAAAATGTCAAGGGATAATTCATAGTCTGATATTTTGGTAGGGTTCATTTTCATGTGAACAGTCGACACAGTATATTCCGAACATATCTTTTATGATAGTTTTTTCTTTCATCTCAACTTCGGGCCAGTTTGCCGGAGCCAATTTATCATCTTTAGTAATAGCAACAGTTTGTTTGGAAATATGCGGTTCATTTGGTTCCGTTCCTTTGACAAAATATTCAAATCGCGGCGAGCAACTTTCAGTCCCGTCATCTTTTTTGACCATTAAATCTCCGGAATCCCAGCAAACCTGTCTACCAACGACCGTTTCCGGTCGAATCGGCCAAAGATCAGGTTGAGTTTTTAACAGATATTTCATAACCCGATTCCAAATAGGAGCTGCACCAGTAACACCTGAAGCAAGATAAGGATTCATTGGAGAGTTATCATTATTACCTACCCAAACCGTGGTCATAAAATTTGGAGTATAGCCAATTGTCCAGTTATCCCGTTTATCATCTGTTGTCCCTGTTTTTACTGATACAGCTCGACCTGGAACAACAAGTAATGAGCCTGCACCAAAAGCTTGAGAGCGAGCATTATCATCAAGCAAAATATGAGAAATAATGAAAGCGGTTTCCTCTGAAATAGGTTTTTTTCCGCCGATTGAAAAAAAACTAGGGTAGTTTAAAGGTTTTTTAATATTGGCAATAAAGTTTGGGCTCTTAAATTCGTATAAAACTTTGCCAAATTTATCTTCAATTTTTAATATTGGATTAAGTTCTTTGACAACTCCCCGGTTGGCAAAGCTGGAAAAGGCAGTTGCCATTTCAGTCATTTTTACTTCTCCTCCGCCAAGGGTGAGAGAAAGTCCGTAATTTTTTGGGTCCTTAAAGCTATTTATGCCAAAAGCAGAAGACGAAGCTACAAATTCTTTAACTCCATTTAAAGCAAGCATTTTGACGGCGGGAATGTTAAAAGAATTTCCAAGGGAAAATCTTAATGCCTGCGGTCCGTGAAATTTACCATCGTAATTAACAGGGCAATATCCTTTCGGTTGTCCACCGCCTACAAAACAAGTAGGTGAATCTATAAAAACTGTCCCGGCTGTGACCAATTTTCGCTCAATTCCGATTGCATAATTAATTGGTTTGATTGAAGAACCAGGCTGTCGATCTGAAGTTGTGACATTAAAAGTGCCACTAGCGGTCGCAAAATAATCAACTGATCCAAGCATAGCTAAAATTTCGCCTGTTGGCGGTCGAGTTACTAAAACAGCGCCGTTTGTGACATCAAGTTCTTTAGCGTCTTCAATTTCTTCCTTAAGTATTTTTTCTGCTTCTTCTTGAATATCTAAGTCTAAAGTAGTTGTGATTTTTAATCCGCCTTCCTCAATTTCTTTTGTAGTGTATTTCTGTTCCAGCAAATTTTTTATATAGAAAACAAAGTGAGGTGCTTTAATTTTTTCTTCAAATGGTTTGACGACAATTTTAGTTTTAATAGCTTTTTCATAAGAATTTTTATCGATATATTTTTGTTGGAACATGGCCTTCAAAACTTCGTTACGTCTTTTTAGAGCCAAATCCGGACTATTGTAGGGGGAATATTGCGAAGGGGCCTGTGGTAGTCCGGCAATAAATGCGGCCTCTTCTAAATTGAGCTTTTTAGCTGGTTTACCAAAGAATCTTTGAGCCGCTTCCTCAACGCCGTAAACTGCTCCTCCATAAGGAATTTGATTTAAATAAAGTTCAAGAATTTCATTTTTTGAAAATATCTTTTCAGTCCAAATGGCCAAAACAATTTCTCTGATTTTTCGTTGAATTGTTCTTTCCGGCGTAAGAAGTGCCGACTTTACTAATTGTTGGGTAATCGTTGAGCCACCTTGAAGTTGTTGTCTAAAAAGGGTGTCTTTGATGGCTCGGAGCATCCCTCCAAATATTGAGATACCGTTATGTTGGTAAAAATTTTTGTCTTCAATGGAAATCGAAGCTTGGGCAACATATTTTGGTAAACCATCAATTTTTACAGGGCTTCTTTTTTGTTTTGAATAAAGTTGGTAAAGAAGTTTCCCGTTTCGATCTAAAATATGAGTTGACAACGGGGTCGCTTTGTAATTTTTTAAACTTTGAGGTGAGGGGAGTTTATAAAAGATAAAAAAATACACTATTAATATAAAAATCCCACTAAAAACAGGTAAAAATACTTTTTTATGTGTTTTTATCAAATTTAAATACTTATTAAGAAATTCTTTCATAGCCTAGGAAACAAAGGTAATATTTTTCTAATTTTTCCGGTTGTGGCTTTTAAAATTTTTTCCGCTGTTTCTGGCAAAAATGGTTGCAATTCAAAGCCGACTTGGTTAATTTCGTTTAACGATTTTGTTAAAAATTCTTTTCGTTCTTGACTGGTTTTTTTCCATGGGGCAAAGTCGTCAGTTTGTTTGTTTAAGATTTTAATATTTCTCCAAATATTTTCCAAGATAAGATTAAATTGAAAGTTATCAAACAAGTGACTAGTGGCTAGTGAATAGTGACTAGTAGATACAATTTCTAATCTATCCTTTTCGGCAAGAGTGGTAATTCTCATAACTAAATTACCGAGTTCGTTGGCGAGGTCGGAGCTGTAAACTTCATTCATTCTTTTTTCGGAATAGTTACCATCGTCTGCAGAGGGAATTTCTCGAAGCAGGTAATAACGAACTGCGTCAACTCCGTATTTTTTTATCAGATCAAAAGGATTGACAACATTGCCTAAACTCTTACTCATTTTTTGTCCGTCAACTGTCAGATATCCATGGGCCATAACAGCCTTAGGTAAGTCAAGGCCTGCTGAAAGTAAAAAAGCCGGCCAATAAATGGTGTGAAATCTAATTATTCCTTTACCGATGATATGAAGATCAGCCGGCCAAGTTTTTTCGTCAACGCCGGAACGATAAATATTTAGAGCGTCAAACCAAACATACATTCGCTGAGTTGGATCATTGGGGACGGGGACTCCCCAGTTTTTTGCCCTCTTATTTGATCGGGAAATACTAATATCATGTAACGGTTCTTTCAAAAATGACAATACTTCATTTTTTCTGAACTCAGGATAGATTTTTAATTTATCGTTTGAAATCAAATAAATTAACTGTTTTTGGTAAAACGAAAGCTTAAAAAAATAGTTGACTTCGGACACTTTGTCTAATTTTTTCCCCGGATGTTCAAAACATTCACCTTTTTCATTAAGTTCGTCCTCAGGGTAAAAAGTTTCACAACCAACGCAGTAAAGTCCTTCATAATTTTTTTTATAAATATCTCCTTTTTTTAAGCAAAGGTTCCAGAGTTCTTGGCTGGATTTGAAATGCGAAGGACTGGTTCCTTTTTGGAATACATCAAACGGAGTATTTAGTTTTTTCGTTAAATCTAAAAATAATTGGGCATTTTTGTCGACGAACTCTTGAGTTGGTACCCCGGCCTTTTCAGCCGCCTGAACATTTTTCAAAGCATTTTCATCTCCACCAGTTAATGCTGTCACCTTATCACCAAGCAGCTTGTGATAACGGGCGACTACATCAACCTGGATAAATTCCAAAGCATGACCAATATGAGGAGGGGCGTTTACATAAGGAATTGCGGCAGTGATATAAAATTTCTTTTGCATAGGTAAATTATAGCTTAAAAATTATTTCATTGTTCAATTGCTACTAACCAATTTGTATCATCGATTAATCGGTAATACGAATTGTACAATCGTTTAATCGATCAAACACTTTATCTTATTAATAATCCAACAGCGATCGATAAACTAATTATTAATATTAAATTTAAAATGTCAAAAAGCTTGAGAGAAAGTAAAGTTATTATCAAAAATATCGGTAAAGTAAGCGTAAATGTCAACTTTTTGTTTAGAAATATTTTAAGCATAAAAAAGAAAAAGGAGCTTACTAATATATTCATTATTAATATAATGGCTAAATTTGTTGGCGGTAAGATTAAGGAAAAAGTAGTAATTATAAATAAAATAAATAGTGGAAATACAAATTTTTTCCAAAATTTGCCAGTTGCAAGTCTCATTGGTTTCAATTATAATAGGTAATTATGGTTAAAGCGAAGACAGTTAAAAAGGTAAAAAAAGTAGAGAAGGTATTAAAATCTACGAAACCTGCTAGAGAAGTCAAAGCAAAAGTTGAAAAGGTTGAAGTCGCTCCAAAAGTGGTACTGGAAGATGATAAGCAAAAGATTATTGATAAGTTCGGACAGAAAAAAGGTGATACCGGTTCTCCAGAAGTTCAAGCAGCTCTTTTAAGTCTCAAAATAGATAAATTAGCTGAGCATTTAGAGATTAATAAAAAAGACAATCATTCTCGACGTGGTTTGCTTAAAGTCATTGCTAAAAGACGAAGGATTCTTAATTACCTGCAAAAATTGGATGAGAAAAGATACAAGACATTAATAAAGGAAATTGGTCTGAAGAAATAATTAAAAATTAGAAGGCTGGCGTGTTTACGAGTTAACAAGTTACGTCAAAAATAATTGACATATCTTGCAAACCCGCGAACCCGTTTGCCTCACACTTATTTTTCATATGAAAATATTAGAAAAATCGATTGAACTTGATGGACAGAAATTAACACTTCAGTTTGGAAAATTAGCACAAGCAGTTGACACTTCAGTTTATGCGACGCTTGGTGATACGGCTGTTTTAGTGACAGTTGCAATTGGACTGGAAAACCCTAATCTTGATTATTTTCCTTTATCGGTCGAATATGCAGAAAAACTTTATGCCGGCGGACTTATTAAAGGATCACGTTGGGTAAAAAGGGAAGGTCGTCCATCTGACGAAGCCGTCCTAAACGGACGAATTATTGACCGATCTATCAGGCCTCTTTTTCCAAAAACATATAAAAAACAAGTTCAGGTTGTTATTACACTTCTATCGATTGATGGAGTTAATGACCCTGGAGTTTTATCCGCTATTGCCGTATCGACAGCATTGTCAGTTTCTTCGATTCCTTGGGCTGGTCCAATTTCAACAGTTCGGGTTGGGTATGTTAGTTCTGCAGAAAAAAAAGAAAGTGCTTTCATTTTATATCCAACTGAAAACGAGCAAGAATTTTCTGACCTTGATCTGGTTGTTTCATCTTCAAAAGATAAAGTCCTGATGATCGAAACAAAAGCCAATATGATCAAGGACGAAATTATTCAAGAGGGAATTGAGATGGCAAAAATTGAAAACAAAAAAATAATTGAATTTATTGAGGAAATAGTTAAAGAGATTGGCAAGAAGAAAGATGTTGCTCCTGAGGAAGTTGACTATTCTGAAATTACAAAACTAGTAAAATCGAAATATGCATCGCAAGTTCTAGAAGCGGTAAAGATTTCTGCATCTACAGCTGGCAGTGACAGTAAAATGATTAAGGAAATAGTCGATACTATTTATGAAGAACTAGAAAAGAAATTTGACACAAAACAAATTTTGACAGCAATCACAAAATATAATTATGCCAACATTAAATCTGATATGTTGGATAAAAAAATAAGACCAGACGGAAGAAAATTTAATCAAGTTCGAGAATTAAGCGTCGAAGTTTCACTTTTACCACGCACTCATGGTTCAGCTCTATTCCAAAGAGGTCAGACTCAAGTTCTTTCAATTGCTACTCTTGGTTCAACAACACTCGAACAATTAATTGAAGGACCGGAAGGAATGGAATCAAAAAGATACATCCATCATTATTCCGATGGGCCTTATTCTTATGGTCAGACAGGAAGAATGATAGGGCCTTCACGACGGGCGATTGGTCACGGAGCCTTAGCTGAAAAAGCAATTGAGCCAGTACTTCCATCAACAGAAGATTTTCCTTACGCTATCCGTGTTGTTTCGGAAGTTCTTTCCGAGAATGGATCTTCCTCGATGGGAAGTGTTTGTGGATCGTCTTTATCATTGATGGACGCAGGTGTGCCTCTAAAACAAGCCGTCGCCGGAGTAGCGATGGGAATTGTTACGAAGTCTGATGAGGAATACGCTGTATTAACAGATATTGTTGGTTTAGAAGATTTTGCTGGAGAGATGGATTTTAAAATTGCCGGAACTACCGATGGCGTTACCGCTATTCAACTTGATGTAAAAAATAAAGGTTTGACCTCAAAGATGATAAAAGATATTTTTGAGCAAGGAAAAGTGGCCCGACTTACAATCCTTGAGGCCATGAATAAGATTATTTCTGCACCAAGAAAAGAAGTTTCCCGTTATGCGCCTAAAGTAGTTGTTTTGACTCCTCCTCCTGACAAAATTGGAGAAATTATAGGGCCAGGTGGAAAAAATATTCGGGCTTTGATAGCTCGCACTCAAACTGAGATCAACGTTGACGATGATGGTAAGGTCACTGTTTCCGGACTTGATCGAGCTAAGGTCGATGAAGCAGTTGCTCATATTGGAAATATTACAAGAGAGATTCAGGTTGGAGAAGAGTTTGAGGGTGAAGTAAAAAGGATGTTGCCATTCGGAGCTTTTGTAGAAATGGTTCCTGGTAAAGAAGGTTTGGTCCACGTTTCAAAAATGGGAACAGGTTTTGTAAAACATCCGGAAGACGTTGTTAAATTAGGTCAAAAAGTAAAAGTCAAAGTCTATCAGATCGATAACATGGGACGGGTGAATCTGCAAATGATTAAATAATTGATTTCTACGTTCTATATCGTTACAATGAAAAATATGGCTAGACGTAAATCTTTATTTAAATTACCGTTTTTGAAAATCAAAATTAACAAGGGTACTATTTTAAATATTTTCGGCTTCATAATCTTTGGTTCGGGTTTGATCTCTCTTATTTCCTTTATAAAAAGTTTTACCAATGAAGAAACTGGAAGAATTTTATTTGTGATAAATCAAATATTGGTATCAAAATTTGGCGGTTTATCAATTTTTATTCCTTTAATTTTAATATTATTATCGATCCATTTTTTTAATACCAGAAAATTTAAATTTATCAAGCCAAATATCACTGGTGGACTGATAATGGTATTTATTTCTTTGATCGGAATTTTTCAAACAGGGGAAATTGGCTCAGCTATATTTAATAATTTGAAAATAGACTTTTCGGTTGCTGGAGCAGTTATCATAATCGGCGTTATTCTCGTTATTGGTCTAGTACTCTTTCTTGATACTTCAATAGATGCTTTTTTAATTTTTATTTTTACAATTTTGAAATCTGTCATGTTGTTTATTAAAGATTATTTTTTAAGAACATTTTTTACTAAGGGAGATGAAAAATTAGGAAAGCATGATAATCAATTTATAGTTGATAGCAAAGTTGAAGAAAAGGCAAAAAAAACAATAGTAGTCATGGAAAAGAAAGGCGAAATTACCATCAAACCATTAGCCCAATCAACAAACTCAACTTGGATTTATCCGCCTCTCAGTTTATTAGCTGATGTTTCCCAAAAAGAAGCTGATAGAGGGGACGTTAATTACAATGCTTCAGTGATTGAAAAAACTCTTGAATCTTTTGGAATTCGCGCTAGGGTAGCAGAAATAAATAGAGGGCCAGCGGTCACTCAATATGCTTTACAAATTACTCAAGGGACAAAATTGTCAAGAATTACTGCCTTGTCTAATGATTTAGCGCTTGCTCTTGCTGCAACGACCGGACAGGTGCGACTCGAGGCGCCAATCCCGGGTCGAGCATTGGTCGGGATAGAAATTCCTAATAAAAGACCTGAAATTGTTACGGAAAAACATTTATTATCATCTCCTGTTTTTACTTCTAATAATGATCCGTTACTGGTTCCTTTAGGGCTAGATGTTTCCGGCCAGCCTGTAGCCGCCTCAATTGCCAAGATGCCACATGCTTTGATCGCAGGAGCGACCGGATCAGGTAAATCAGTCCTTTTAAATGCTTGGATTTCAGCTTTTCTATTTCGAACCCGACCAGAAGATTTAAGAATGATTTTAGTTGATCCAAAACGAGTCGAACTTTCAATTTATAATTCTATTCCACATTTATTAACCGAAGTTATAGTTGATGCAGAAAAAATTATCTCAGCTTTAAAATGGACAGTTGGGGAAATGCAGTTAAGATATAAATTATTTGCCAAAGTCGGCGCTCGTAATATAGAAGGATATAACCTGATTTCCGGAATAGAAAAAAGACCCTATATTATTTTTGTTATTGATGAGTTAGCTGATTTAATGATATTTGCACCCGGAGAGTCGGAAGAGTTAATAACGCGGGTTGCTCAAATGGCTAGAGCCACAGGAATACATTTAATCTTAGCCACTCAAAGGCCTTCAGTCGATGTTATCACTGGTTTAATGAAAGCTAATATTCCAACCCGAATTGCTTTTAACGTTTCATCAATGATTGATTCTCGAGTGATTATTGATATGCCTGGAGCTGAAAAACTACTGGGGAGAGGAGATATGTTGTTTTTACCGCCGGACAAAGCTAAACCAGTTCGTATTCAAGGACCGTATATAACGGAAAGTGAAGTCAATAATTTAGTTAACTTCCTTAAATCTCAAACTCCTGAAGTTCATTACACTCAGGAAGTGACCGAACAGGCGCTTAATGTTAAAACAGCAGGAGGTGGTAGCTATGCTGTCAACGGTGGAGAAAACGATGTTTATTTCAATCAGGCAATCGAAATTATTATGCAACAGGATAAAGCGTCGGCTTCCTTGTTACAACGCCGTTTATCAATAGGTTATGCCAGAGCTGCCAGACTTCTTGATCAGTTGGAAGCGGCCGGATATGTTAGCCCAGCTGAAGGGGCCAAACAGAGAGCGGTAATTAGAAGGCAAAATATAAATCAGGAATAAATTCTACATTTTCAGTCTTGACAAAATTTTCTGTTAGTAGTATTGTATCTTACACAAACTTATGGTTAATCAGCTTGGAAGAAATTTAGCCCAGATGTTAAAAGGTGGAGTGATTATGGATGTGGTGAATGCTGAACATGCCAAGATTGCCGAAAAAGCCGGGGCTGTAGCAGTTATGGCGCTTGAACGAGTGCCATCAGATATTCGTGCCGCGGGAGGAGTCGCCAGAATGTCTGATCCTACCAAAATTAAGGAGATTCAAAAGTCTGTTACTATTCCAGTTATGGCTAAGTGTCGTATTGGGCATTTTGTAGAAGCACAGGTTCTTGAGTTTCTTAAAGTTGATTTTGTCGATGAAAGCGAAGTATTAACTCCTGCTGATGAAGAATTTCATATTGACAAAACAAAATTTGAAGTACCGTTTGTTTGTGGTTGCCGCGATTTAGGAGAAGCCCTTCGAAGAATTGAAGAGGGAGCCGCCATGATAAGAACAAAAGGAGAACCTGGTACTGGTAATATTGTTGAAGCCGTAAGACATATAAGAGCGGTAAACAAAGGAATTGACGAACTAAAAACATTACTGAAACAAAAAAAATCCGTAAAACTAAGAGAAAAAGCTAAAGAATATCGTGTTTCGTATGATTTAGTCCTGCAAGTTGCAAAATTAGGGAGATTACCAGTAGTTAATTTTGCCGCTGGTGGAATCGCCACTCCCGCAGACGCAGCTCTTTGTATGCAACTTGGTGTTGACGGTGTTTTTGTTGGATCGGGAATCTTTAAAAGTGATGATCCGGTAAAAATGGCAAAGGCTATTGTTGATGCTACCGCTCATTTTAATGATCCCAGCAAAATAGCCAAAGCAAGTGAAAATTTAGGCGAAGCCATGAAGGGTCTGGAAATTTCTACCTTAGAAACAAAAATGGCTGCACGTGGAATATGAAATCACAAAAGACAGTTGGCATACTCGCATTTCATGGCGATGTTATAGAGCATATTGAAGCTACAAAAAACGCATCAAAAAATCTTCATTTAAACATAGAGGTTGTTCCTGTTCGTACCAAAGAGATTATTCACACGCTTGATGCTCTTATTATCCCAGGTGGAGAAAGTACTACTCTCCATAAGTTATGTGAAAGAGAAGGCATGTGGGAAAAGATGAAACAAATTAAGAATATATTTGGCACCTGTGCCGGAGCAATCATGCTTTCTAATCAAGTTTTCCACAAGACTCATGATCAAAAAACACTGGAATTAATGGATATAGAAATTGATCGTAATGCCTATGGAAGACAAACAGAGTCTTTTGAAAAAGATATTAAAACAAGTTTAGGTGACATTCACGCAGTTTTTATTCGAGCTCCCAGAATAATAAAAGTAAAAAAAGATGTAATGATACTGGCTAGAAATGATGGTGAGATTATAGCTTGTGAACAAAAAATAAATAAAAACTATTATTTGGCTGTTTGTTTCCACCCAGAACTTACATCAACAATCTTTCATGAATATTTTATAAAGAAGGTTTACCAGATTTAAATTTATTCTTGACATTTACATTAATTTATTGTAAATTTATCTTAATTATTTATTATTTTAATATAATTTTATGGATAATAAGCCTTTGAGGTCTTTTTTAGAGATCCCCTATGATGAGCTAGCAGAGATGAATTTAATCGCTAAAAAAAAGAGAAAGGATAAAATTTCTGAAAAAGAATTGAAAGAATTTTATCTCAATTATTTAAAAAAAGAAAAAAGATTAAAGGCGGTCACGATTGGTTTTTCGGATCTTGAAGGTCGCTTTCACATGATCGACTACGATAAAAAATTCTTCCTTGATTCTTATGATAACATGACTTTTGACGGTTCATCAATCCGTGGTTTTTCCCGTCAGGCAGAGTCTGACCTGCGACTGGGGATTGATTGGGGAGCTTTTTGGTGGTTGCCGACCGATGTATTTGGTCCCGGTAAAGTTTTGATGATGGGGAAGATTAATGGTCAAGACGAAAAACCATATCAAATGGATGCGAGAGGAATTCTGCAAAGTTATTTAGAGGCATTAAATAAAAAAAATCAATATACGGTTTATGTTGCTAACGAAGTTGAAGGTTTTCTAGTTAAAGGTATTGACGCAGAACAGTTATTTAATGAAAAAGTGGGTTTTGAATTGGTCTCAATGGGCGGCTATTATCATTCACTGCCGAATGATGTTTTAAGAAACTTTATTGATCGGGCTGCTGAAGCGCAACGAGCCATGGGTTTTGAAAATGAAAAAGATCACCCTGAAGTTGCTCCTTCACAGTTTGAACTAAATTATTCATATGCCGATGCCATAATCGCGGCCGATCAAATCCAAATATATAAATTGATCTGCCGTCAGATTGCCCGCAATATGGGGATGACAGCTACATTTTTGCCAAAACCGGTTATGGGTATCAATGGCAGTGGAATGCACACAAACATTTCTATTTTTAGTAAAGGCAGAAATCTTTTTCATGATCGATCCGGGCGGGGACAGTTATCAGATCTGGCATGGAAGTTTATTGACAAAATTTTATCCAATGCTAATGATATTTGCTTGATTTTAAACAGCAGTGTCAATGCTTACCGCCGACTTGACCCGCATTTTGAAGCTCCTAATGAAATAAAAGTTTCGGAAATTGATCGCGGGGCGATGATTAGGGTTCCTTTACATAATGAAAAGTCAGCCAGGATTGAAGTGAGAAGTGTTGGGACAGACGCAAACCCATATTTGCTAATTTATTCATTAATTAAAACTGGATTAGAGGGAGCGGTTGAAAAGGTTGATAAAGAAAAGCGACCGCGAGCGAGATTTTTACCTGGAGATATAAATACCGCTATAAATTATTTTCGCCAAAGTGATTTAATGGAAAAAATACTGGGAGCTGAGATGAAGAAGAAATTCATCGAACTCAAGCAAAAAGCGGCTGACCGATCACCTGCTGATTTGGGTACTAAGGTAAAAAATTCCGAAGTCATCTATCACCATGAAGTCTATAACCAGATGCTTTGGAATGATTTTTGAGAAATGTCCGCAAAAATCGGACAACTGAAATTAGCGGTTTTTGTTATGTCATCCCCGTGAAGACGGGGATCCAGTCTATAATTACATTATTAAAAAACAAATAAGGTATATTTAGCTTGGATTCCCGCCTACGCGGGAATGACAGAGTAGGTGTAATTAAGTTAGTAACGTAATGCCAGAAAAGAATTGGAGAAAAAACTTGGGAGATCGATTGTGACGAAAAAGAATTATTTAGCGTAATTTTCTAAATATCCACAGTTCTTACATATATATGCTTTTACATCTTTAGCATTTTCTACCCTAAAATATGCGAAAAAATCTTTTATTAGTTTTGTTCCCCATACAACAGACCCATTTGCAGAAGGAATTTTGCTATTTGTCCTATTTGTTAATAAGCCTTCTTCCATTTCACCGCTAC
>CABIKN020000035.1 GCA_902200405.1 Candidatus Roizmanbacteria bacterium
ACAATTTCAATTTAAAGTTGCAATTTCAGTTGAGTTGGGTATATCTGATGAAGATATTTCGACTATGAATAAAATTGACGAGATTTTCACTAAGCGTCCGTATTACGGAGTGCCAAGGATAACAAAAGAATTAAACAAAGATATATTTATGGCCAATCATAAACGGGTATACAGGTTAATGGGGATTATGGGAATTGAAGCTATGTTTCCTAAACCAAATTTAAGTAAACCCAATATCGCCCATGATATTTACCCATATCTTTTGACTGACTTAGAAGTTAGCCATCCCAATCACGTCTGGGGAGTTGACATAACGTATATTAGATTAAGAGGTGACTGGCTTTATCTTTTTGTAGTCTTAGATTGGTTTTCAAGATATATTTTGGCTTGGGAATTATCAGATAGTTTATCGTCCGGCTTTTGTTGTGAAACTTTAAGAAGAGCCCTAACAATCGCCGTCCCCGATATTCACAATTCAGATCAGGGCAGTCAGTTAACGGCCGAGGAATATATTGGAATCTTAAAAGGTCATTCAGACATTAAAATTAGCATGGACCATAAAGGCAGATGTTTTGATAATATATTTACTGAGAGGTTATGGAGAACTGTAAAATATGAGGAAGTTTACCTTAAAGATTATCAAAGCCCGAGGGAGGCCAGACAGTCATTAACGGAGTACCTGAAATTTTACAATGAGGAAAGATTTCACAGTTCCCTAAATTACAAAACACCAGCGGAAATATATTTTGAAAAATCTGTTAAAAGTTTTTGATCGTTTCTATCTATCAGTCGTTAAAAATTGGTCTTGACAAAGGGGTAAGGTTTAAATCACTCGAATTTCTTCATTCAGTCAATTTATAAATTTCTTCTCTCCAATTAGGCAGGTCTCTTACAAACCCGTTTCACAAGAGATTTTTTACTTCCTAGTTCATTTTATGAAAGAAAATATTTTTTTGGCACACCTTTTAGTTTTTTTTATATATTTTATAGGATTATATTATCTTTTCAAGATAATTTTTTTATTAACAAAGAACAGGTTGCTATCTCTGTTAACCGCTTTGTTTTATGGAATAAATTTTACTCATATTTTCCAGCTTTATTATCTTGCCACATTCCAAGACATGGCTATATTTACTTTTCTTTGTCTATCTTTTTATAATTTACTTAAAGATAAAAGAATATCGCCGATAGTTTTTTTTATTCTTGCCCTCCTTTCAAAAGAGACAGCTATTTTATTTGTGCCCTTTTTGATTTTGTTTAAATTATTCTTTAATAAAAAAATCAGCTGGAAAAGATTATTACCCTACATAGTCTTAGGAATAATTTTCGCTTTGATTTATCAATACAGTCTGAGATATGTCACTACTCTAGATAATTATAAAATCAATTTTAATCCGCGATTGATCATCAATAACCTAATGTGGTATTTTTTATGGAGTCTTGGTTTACCAAATTTTATGCCTGATTATATAATTAGTATATTCAAGCCTCCTATTAGTGAGTTCGGTAAACTGATAATCAATTTCCCCAATGTTAAGATTTTTCTTTACTCGCTACTTATTTATTTTGGAATTTTATTAGTATCTATTTTTGTTTATTTAATAGAAAATAAAAAACGTATAATGGAATTTTTTTTAATAACAATTTTTTTACTTTCTGGATTTTTAATTTTTATTGGCCCAATTGCTTTCTTCCAGCACAAATGGATGGTAAGATTGGCTTTACCACTAATTTTTATTTCTTTCATTCAGTCTTTTGGTATTAGCTTATTAATAGAAAATGGTCAATTAAAAAAAATGGTCGGTAGTTTTCTAATTGGTTTATATATTTTCATAAATATTTTAGGAGTATCCATTCATGAGTCATCAAGCACATTTCAGTTCGAATCGAGAATAACTAAAAACGCCCTTAAATATCTTTCAAATAACAAAATTGAAATTCTAAAACATAAATATATTTACTTTAAGGATTCTGATAAGAAAGATTTTAATCCTTGGGGTGAATCAAAAAAATTAAAAGTGACACTTGGTGACCAAAATTTTATTGATCATTATTTTCCTGGGTCAAAATTGAAAGCTGTTTATGGATTTGAAGATAAAAAAATCCCGAAAGATGCTTATATAATCAATTCGTTTGATATCCTTTTGCTATAATTAACCTGATGAAAAAGATAATTATTTTTATCACCCTGCTTGTCCTAACATTCACAATTGGAAAAAATCTATTACCATTTGGCGACCGAATGTTTGATTTTCATGATGAAAGCCAGGCGGCTCGTATTCAGCAGTTTGTCTTGAATTTGAAAAGTTTGCAAATTCCTCCTCGGATTGCTCCAAATATGTCATTTAATTTAGGCTATCCTGTGTTTAATCACTACGCGCCATTTTCCTATTTGGTAACATCTTTCATCAATTTAATTGGATTTGATATTGCAGATAGTTTAAAACTCTCCTTTTTATTGGCAATCATCTTATCTTTCTTATTTTGTTTTCTTTTTTTACGGGAATTTTTTAATTTTAAACCGAGTTTATTAGCCGCCGTTTTATATACGACTTCGCCATGGATGGCGGTTGAAATATTTATCAGAGGTAATTTGGGTGAGGTTTGGTTTATGACTCTTTTACCTCTGGTTTTTTGGTTAATTTATAAAAATTCATTTTCTAAAAAACCTATTATTTTTTTATTAACAAGCTTGGTTGTATCATTTGGACTTACCGTACACAATGCGCTTTCTGTAATTTTAATTCCACTGATAATAGTTTTTATTTTTCTTCTTCCAAATGTCAAAAAAAATTTACTATCCTTATTTTTCGGTTTTTTACTTAGCGCTTATTTCCTAATTCCTGGAGTCTTAGAATTGTCTTCAACTATTGCCTCAACCAGAGTTGATTCATTAGGCTATCCTGATCAACTTCTTTGTGCCTGGCAGCTTTGGACAACGCCTTTTTGGGGGTATGGCGGATCAAGCCCAGGCTGTATTGACGGAATGTCTTTTATGCTCGGTAAACCACAGATACTAACTGGTTTAATTGGTTTCATCGGTCTATTTATTTATTTGATCAAAAATAAATCTAAGAAATCCATCATTAAAAAAAGACTCATTATTTATATGTTTATTGTCACTGCAGGCACCATCTTTATGACTACTTACTATTCATTCCATATTTCCAAAATACTTGCCCCCTACATCGGTTGGATACAGTTTCCTTGGCGTCTACTTCCAATTTTATTATTTGGTTTAAGTTTTATTGCTGCCGGAGTTATTATTCCAAAAAAATTCACTAAATTAAGTTTTTTATTAATTATATTAGCAATCATCGTTCCTTTCTATAACTCCAAATTTTTTCTTAAAGATACAATTAATAAATCCAAATATAATAATAACTTTTTGTCCAAATCTTATATTGAAAAAGCAGTTGCCTATAAAGTATCTGAGTATTTACCTATCACCGCCAACTACGCTGAATGGTTAAAATATGAACCAAAAAAAGATAGTAGTGAGTTAGTTGACAAAACGTTAATTGACGGTAAGTTTATTCATTCCTTAGATAAAGGCCGATTAATGATTATCAAAAGTGGTAATTTTGAAAAAATCGCAGAAACCAACTCAAAAAAAATTCTGATTAATGTTCACTATCTACCTTATTGGAAGATATATATCAACAACTCTCTTTATAATCCAACCCTGTTTGATAAACTTGGCCGCCCAATAATTAAATTAGACAAACCCTCAACCATAACAGTAAAATATGAACAGACGAATGTGGAAAAAGTAGGAAATGCTATTTCTATAATTGCGTTACTAGGACTTATTACAATTGTTACATTGCTCCATGGTTTCACCTGCCTGCCGGCAGGCAGGTTGTTAAAAAACAACAATTGAACAATAAAGCAATGAAACAATAAGAGATTGTATTTAAAAATTTATACTATGGAAGAACACAAACAACTTAAGAAACAAACACTTATATCAACTCTCAGTCTCCTTTTCCAAAGCGGTTATTCCGCCATGCTTGGTTTTGCTGCAAATTTAGTTTTAACAATCCTGCTTTCTCCACAAATATTTGGTATTTATTTTACTGTTCTCTCAATCATAGCTATCCTTAACTATTTTTCTGATATTGGTTTGGCCGCCTCACTGATTCAAAAAAAGGAAATTGAAGACCGAGAAGTCATGACGGTTTTTACTGTCCAACAAATCTTAATTATTACTATTGTTATCATCGGTTTTTTTGCCAGTAATTTAATAGTGGCTTTTTACAAGCTGCCTATTGAAGGAAAATTTCTTTATCAGGCATTACTTGCATCTTTTTTCTTTTTGTCACTTAAAACCATACCATCAATATTTTTAGAAAGAAAAATCCAGTTCCAAAAAATTGTTATCGTTCAAGTGGTTGAAAACACTATCTTTTATTTATCTGTTATTATCTTGGCCTTAGCTGGTTGGGGTTTAAATAGTTTTACCGTCGCCGTAATCTTAAGAGCTTTAATTGGAGTGATTTTAATATATAGGATTTCTTTCTGGAAACCAAAAATCGGTATTGACATGGACTCGTTAAAGAAACTTCTGTCTTTTGGAGTCCCCTTTCAAATGAGTTCATTTTTAGCATTGGTTAAAGACGATCTGCTAACTCTCTATCTGGGTAAGGTTCTTGGATTTCAAGCCCTCGGATACATTGGTTGGGCTAAAAAATGGGCTGAATCACCTATTCGAATTATTATGGACTCGCTCTCCAGAGTTCTCTTTCCACTCTTCTCACGGTTTCAAAATGAAAAAGACCGTCTTTCGAGATTAATTGAAAAAATCATCTATTATCAGTCTGCATTGATTATTCCGGCAACTTTAGGACTAGCATTAATTATGGGTAAAATGGTTCAGTTAATTCCTCGTTACTCTAAATGGGAAAGTGCTTTACCTCTTTTTTATTTATTCTGTCTTTCTTCACTTTTTTCTTCTTATTCAACGCCTTTTATAAATCTCTTAAATGGAATTGGCAAAGTTAAAATATCGTTTTATTTTATGATTGGCTGGACCGCTTTTACCTGGATATTAACTCCAATATTGACAAAATCGTACGGAATTTACGGATTTCCAATAACCCTTGTAATACTTTCTTCTTCATTTTTATTAGTCCAGCAACAAGCAAAAAAATATGTTCCTTTCTCGTTTATTAGAAATATCTTTCCATTTTTCGTTTCCGGACTGGTTATGGCCCTGGCTGTTTTTTTGCTAAATCAATTTACGCTCTCTTTACCGTTTTTGCTTATCCCTATATCGAGCGGTATAATTATCTATATTGTAACTTTGAAACTATTATTTAGAATTAATTTATTAGACGAGGCAAAAGCAATTTTTCCAAAATAAATTTATGAAAAACATATCCGCCGTCATCGTTGTTAAAGGTAACCCTGTTCACCTATCAAAAGTCATTTCCTCAATTGAAGATTTAGTTAAAGAAATAATAATTGTTGATATTGGGATTGATAGTGCTTTAAAAACTTCACTTATAAATAATAAGTTAATAAAGATTGTTGAGATGAAGGGCGAAGTTCCCTACGTCGAATTGATTCGGGAAAAAACCAAAGACTTTGCCAAAAGTGATTATGTTTTTTTCTTGGACCCCGATGAAATTGTTCCACTAGGATTAAAAACTATAATCCGAGAAAAACTTGACGCTTTCGATTATTTTGAAATTCCCCGAAAAAATATTACTTTTGGTCGTTGGATTAAATATTCACGCTGGTGGCCGGATTACCAGGTCAGGCTTTTCAAAAAAGATAAAGTTATTTGGCCAAAAATTATTCACCGCCAACCGAAAGTTTCCGGCGACGGTTATACAATAGAGCCACGGGAAGAGTTTGCCCTTCTTCACCACAACTATCAAAATATCGATGAGTATTTATCTAAATTTCAACGTTATGCAAAATATGAAGCTAAAGAGATCTTTGAATCAAAAAAGGAATTAACTTTTTCTAATGCTATTACTCGAGCGCTAAATGAATTCATCAGCCGCTATTTTGCCGGGCAAGGGTACAAAGATGGTGGGCAAGGATTAGTTCTTGCATTCCTTCAAATGTTTTATTACATAATTGTTTATTCGTATTATTTGGAAATGAAGAAATTCAAGGTTGAAGGAAAGATTAATGAAGAAGAATTCTTTAGAAAAGGGTTGAAAGAGACACTGTATTGGAAGAAGGAGAAGAGTTTAATCGAGAAAATAATACAAAAGATTATTTAATTTTCATTTATCATTTTACATTTTTCAATCAAATCTAAATTTTTAATTATTAAATTTTAATCATTGAAAATTCAATGAAAATTGAAAACTGAAAATTGAAAAATTATGATAGGACTCATTACCGTCAACTATAACCAATACCAACTCACCCGTGAGTTCCTCGACTCTCTTGCCACTGTTAATGATGCTAAAAATCTGTCCGTCTACATTGCTGATGTTTCAACAAAAAAAGAAACCTTTAAAATCGCCAATTACCCAATGAAAGTTGTTATTAAGTCTCTTCCAAATAACGGCTATGCATATGGCATCAATGAAGGAACAAAATATTTCATTGATCAAGGGTTGGATAAATTTTGTGCTATCAATAATGATATTTTTTTTGATAGAAACTTTTCCCTGCAGGCTCATTCAGGTTTTGAAAAAGCGGATATTTTTGGCGGGAAAATATATTATGCTCCAGGATTTGAATATCATAAAAAATATCAGAAACAAGATATTAGCAAAATTCTCTGGTATGCCGGAGGCATTAACGATTGGAATAATGTCTACACCACCCATAGAGGTGTTGATGAGGTAGATAATAAACAGTTCGATAAATTTGAAGAAACTGATTTTATCACAGGATGCATGTTATTTTTTAATAAAAAAGTTGTTGATCAGATCGGATTTTGGGATGAAAAATATTTTTTATATTTTGAGGATTCTGATTTTTGCGAACGAGCAAAAAACTCCAGGTTTAAACTTTTTTATAATCCAAAAATCATTATCTGGCATAAAAATGCCCAATCAACCGGTGGCTCTGGCTCCTCTCTCCAACAAAAATATCAAAAGAAGAATAGATTGATCTTCGGTTTAAAATACGCTCCTCTCCGAACAAAAATTCACTTGATAAAAAATTATCTCCTTGGTAAATGAAAAAAATATTTTTTATTTTTACTCTATTCCTATTTCTTTTTTTATTTAAAATAAATGCTTCAGCTAAAGAGCCTGCTCATGTACTAATCATCAATCAAGTCCGGGGAGAAGAATGTTGTTCGAAGGGATCGTTAGATAAACTTAAAATGCAGGTTGAAGCTCACATATCTAAAAAAATTCCTGCGTATTTCGCTTTACGGTATGATGTTTTGACTGACGATACTTTTATTAATTATTTAAAAGACGCCGGAAATAAATACCCTGATTTAATTAAGTTTGGTTTACTACTTGAAATGACTCCGCAACTTATAAAAACTGCCGGAGTCGATCATGATATAAATTCCGAAAATTGGTTTGAGGCCCAGAATGCTTTTACAATCGGATATAGCAAGGAAGATTCAAAAAAAATTGCTGATTACCTATTTGCAACGTTCTTTGAAAAGTTTAGTTATTATCCTGCCGTTACATCGGCATGGATGATCGATACGGAAACTCTTAACTATATCCATAAGGAATACGGTGTAAAGATTCAACAAATTACCCGTGAGCAATACGGAACTGACAGTTACACCCTTTACGGTGGACCTCCACATTATCCTTATCCTGCGTCAAAAAATTGGCTTTTTGTTCCCGACTATGAAAATAACGATCCGGTGTTAATCGTCAGACAAACAGTTACTGACCCATTGTTTAATTATGGAGACAACACTAGTACTTTCACCAGTCAACCAAATGACTATATGAAAAATAAAAAGACTTTTGATTATTTTAAATCATTACTGGATCAAGCTATTGACCAATCAGATAACCAAACAGGTTTTGCCATGTTGGGCTTAGAAAATTCGATGGAAGATAAATTTCAACAAGAATACATCGCTCAACTCGAGTTACTGGGTAAAAGGAACAGTGAGGGTTTGGTTAAATTTGTCATTGTTGATGAAATGGTTTCTTTTTGGAAACAAAATAAAATCAGTGTTTATGCCGGTAAGGACCTAATAAATAACTTTGATTGGCAGGCTTTTTGGATCACCACGCCTCAATACCGAGTCAGGTTGATTAGAAAAAATAAAAACCTAATGATTACTGATATTCGATTGTATGATCAAAAATTTAGCGATCCTTATAGTAATTACGAAGGGAAAAAAAGCGGTTATTGGATTGTTCCCTATCTAGTTAATGGATCGGTAAACTTCTACGCTAATAAAAATAAAAGCGCACCAAAAAATATTATCAACTACCCAGACACCGGCTATGGATTATTTGATATCAAAAAGGATCTTGAGATTGATCCGAGCGCGATTTTATTACCTGATATTTTTGATCAAAAGTCATTAAAAATAGATAGCTTTGTTAACCGAGTTGAAATCTCGTATTTAAAAAATTCAAAAGATAGATTTAGAATAGCTTTTGCCAATCAAAATATTCAATTGACTCAGACAAACAAAAATGAAATTTTGTATAAAATAAAAAACAAAGATCTATCTCCAATCAAATTCAATAAAACACCAACCGGATTTAAATTGAACTGGATGATTGGAAAAAACGTTTTTATCGGTTTAGTTAATCAGTGTGGTAATAATAGCTGCATGATAAGCTTTTTAAATAATCCGGAGTGGTTGCTAAAGGTCAGAATTGAACAATACCCGTTTATTTTTCCGGAACCAATTGACAGACAGACGGATCTAAATAAAAGCTCATTTTATCCTCACAATCAGTATGCGATTGCCGGAAGAAATCCCGTTCGACTTATATTTTCGACGAGAGATAAATACAATTCTCCTGTCATCACCGATTCAAAAATAACTGTTTTGACATCTTCTCTCGTCCAAAAAACATCGACAATGCAAAACCCCGCCAATCAATTTGTCCAATATATTGATATTTACAATGATCAACCGAAAAAGCTCGAGGTGTCAATTAAATTGGATAATAGCCTGGAAATAAAACTTAATAAACCTATTTATTTCGCCCCTAACTGTAAGAAGGAAATAAAATACTGCCTCACCCACCCCATCGAAGCCTATTGGTATTTAAGGTCTTTTATTGGAGATAAATTAAGAAAGTAATTTTGTTTTTTAATAATTTATTTTTTATCCTCAACCCAGATATGCCATAAATAAGCTTTGATATCACCTTCATCAAAGGGTATTTTATTATTTTGACGAATCCTCTCCCTTACATCTTCTTTTTGTTTTACCAAACCATTAGTTCCGTTCCATAAGTTTCTTGTCTGAGAATAAGTAAAGATACTCCAGAAAACAATTAGTAAATAAATCGTGGGTTTAAATTTTAATTTGAGTAATTTGTTCTGGAGATAATAAATGACGTATATAACTAGTAAAGAATTCATCAACATATAATATTCCGATGTTGTTCCTCCATAAAAAGAGTAGCCAAAAGCAGGAACAATAAACCAAAGAAATATTGAATAACCAAGAATCTTTTGTTTCCTTGCTTTTTCAAAAATTAAAGTCACCAAATATATTCCCGGAATAATAAACTTAAAAAAATTATAAGTTTTCGGCAAAGATAAAATCATCTGAAATTGAATAAAGGCATCGTTAAGTCGATATAAAAAGAATCTAAAATGAAATCCTCCTATAAGATAGTCCTTTAAGAAATTTGAAAATAAATTGATATTATTTTTCTTTGATTGAATGTCATACAAAATATTTGGGATAAACCATACAAGCAATAAAGGTAAGCTGGCTATTCCCCAAATTATTGCTTTCTTTTTATCTTTAACAAAAATAAATGATAATACAATTATTATTGGTAAGAAAACTACTGAAAAATGAAGATGTAAAAAAAGACCAGTTAAAAAAGCTATACCAAAAATCCATTTATATTTTGCCTCAAAGACTACCTTATAAATTCCATAAAAAATCAAGACAGCTACTCCAGGAATTGGCGAGACATTCCAGGCAGTCCGATTTATTTGAATCAAATAATTATTGGTCGCATAAAGAAACGTGATAAACAAAGCGGCCTTATTACCATAAATTTTTTTTGAGACGTAAAAAATTGCTATGAAATTAAAAATATTCGCAATTGCATTTAAATAAATTGCGCCGACTGGATCAAGATTAGTCAATAAATAGAAGGGGACGAGAAGATAATACCAAAGAGGGCCTAAGTGAAAATGGCCAATTCCTGTACGGGGGCCATTTAATACTATTTTACCGTTAATGATATCACGTACCAACCAAGCGTCTCTGCCTTGATCCCAACCAAAACTTTGAATATATTCAATTTTATAAAATCTCAAGTACATTCCAATCAACACAATAAACAAAAAAATCAGCGTATATCTATATTTTTTAATAAAGTCTAATAATTTATTAATACCCATATTTTAATAATTATACATTGTAATCATGGTAAAATTAACTCAGCCAGATACTATGTCTAATATTACTGTTGCTATTCACACTTTTAACGAAGAAAAAAATCTAAAAGATTGTATAGACTCTGCACGACTACTTACTGATCGAGTAATTTTAATTGACATGGAAAGTATTGACAAGACTGTTGAAGTTGCTAAAAGTTTAAACGTTCCTGTATTTAATTTTCCCAAATCAAATTATGTTGAACCGGCGAGAGAATTTGGAATTAAACAAGCAAAAACCGATTGGGTTTTGATTCTCGACGCAGATGAAAGAATTACGGAAGAACTTGCTAAAGAGATTAAACAACTCTTAACTATTAACTCTTCACTTTTAACTTATTATAAAATCCCCCGCAAAAATATCTTCGGAAATCCGC
>CABIKN020000036.1 GCA_902200405.1 Candidatus Roizmanbacteria bacterium
TAAGACGGAGGCCATAAGAAGACCGGCCATTAGAACTTTGGGGACTTTTAACTTTTTGAGGCGATCGGCAAATGACTTCTGGGACATTAATGAAAGTATAGCATTTATTGGAATTGTAATTCTTAATCCCTATAACGACTACAATGAAATTACCCCTATCTTATGACTATTTCCGTTCTTTTTTCGGTCGTTGCCATTCTAATGATGTTGTAAGAGCGATCGCACCGATGATTTTATCCCCTTCAATCGTAAACTTAAATCTTTCTCGTTCTCCAAGTGCTTTAAATGATTCCATATGAGAATCACAGACTATAATTTCCGTAGGATTATCGTTGTAGTTGATTATAAGCTCATGAACATTACCACCGCATAGACTTGTTTTTCCTGCGTAGGGATAATATTGAGAACACTTAGATACTGATTGCATTCGCCATTTTATGACATGTGGTATGAAAAATCAATACAATTTATAAATTAATGTGATTTATCGAATACGAAATTGGTAAGACAATCATAATTCATATCATCGATTAATCGGTAATACAACAATTAATTTAATTAATAAATCAATCGTGAATAAGATATAATATAAGATTGAAAGCCCACTTAGCTCAGTGGTAGAGCAGCTGTTTTGTAAACCGCAGGTCGTCAGTTCAAATCTGACAGTGGGCTCCAAGAGGCCATAGTTCAACGGATAGAATAGATCTCTTCTAAAGATCTGATGACAGTTCGATTCTGTCTGGCCTCACACTTTAGAATGCTATAACAAAGCAAATGCCTTAAACATTACTTATTTTTGAGGAAATCCAAGTTGTCTTTTTTTCGGAGATACTGTGGCGGATTTTTGTTCGGGTCCTTTTATTTGTGGGTTTATGTGTAATTCATTAATCGAAGCAATTGCAACGATTGGTGAAATGCTTTTATCTATCGGAATACCTTCTGTATCTTCAAGTGGAATTTCTAAAGTATATTTTTTATCCAAACTAAGTTCATCTGCAAGCAATTTACCGTTAAATGTTTCACCGTTTGACGATACATACACTGTATGAACATGGTTGTTTTCATCAACGGTTATTTTTAATAATGCCCCTGTTGAAGTAACAGCTAAAATACTTCTTTTCAAATGATTTTTATCATCAACGGGCTTTTCTATTTTTAGATTTACACTATCGACACGTCGACCACTTTCAAAATCTCCCACAAAATCGCCCAGTTGTAAAAAGGACTCCTCCATCCGTTTTTCATATTTGAGTCCTCCACCAAGTGTTTCGTCGTGTTTTGATCTTTGATATTCAATATCAGCAATTGCACTTTGTTTTAGATGTAAAGTTGTATTAAGCCATCCATGAAAATCATTACCAGATGATGGAAGTTCATTTCCGATAGCTGTAACATTTCTAGAATAAAGATTTGTTTTTGCTATATTTGACACTAACAAATACTACTATTTTAAAAAGCAGAAGTCAAATAAAAAAACTTTATATTAATGTTCCATTCTCCAAAGGGAGATAAGAATTACCGTTGCTTGAAGCTAATTCTAATCTCCCATATAACTTGAACAAGTCAGCGTAGATATAGTTCCAATTTCGTAACCGATGGGTCACAATTTTTTTTGAATGGACGTCTTATCTTTGAAAAGAAAATTAACCTAAAACATAAGTAAACAATAATTTATTTGTAGCAACCAAAACTATACTTAAGAATTAAAATTCGGTTGCATTAGCAACTATTTTATTAAGAACATAAATTCCAAGAAAGCCTACCGCCATATCTGGAATGGCTTCTTTAAAAAAGTTGTCAGCCAAATTATTAACCGCCATTTCTGTTCCGACATTTATTATAGACAAAACAACGTTTGCTAATCCTCGATTTCTCTTAAGAGTTGTTGGATTTGATAATAAAATAAAAAGTGTATGCGCTAATATACCAGGAATAGTTATAAGAAAATTTGATGAATGGTCTCCTAAAAAATATGGGAGTCTGTCTCTAGCAGCTGTAAATTGACTTAAAACTCCTAATCCATTACCTACAGAGAATGCAATTGTGTTTTTTGTTGCTTTTATTGCCTGTTTTTTTTCTACGCCCATATTAGATAAAATTATACCATATTTAAACCTATAGTAAATAGCTCGTTTGATTTAAATTGTTCCTTACTCTAAGGAGAGAAAATAATTTGTACAATTTGAGGCTAGTTTAAATCTTGGAACAGTCTGTGCAAGTCTTCATGACATAGTTCCGATTTTGCATCCGGTGAGTTAATAGACGATATATACCTCTTAATTTTTTGTGGTTTAGAGTAAAATATCAGAACGAATATGGGAGAATTGATTAATATAATAGGGCCCGGTGCGGTGGGTAGTTTTTATGGCGGAAAGATAGAAGCTAAAAGGAAGGGTGCCATCACTTTTGTAGGGAGGGAACCAAGTTTTAGTGCGATCCAAAAAAATGGACTAGTCTTGAATATGCCAAGTGGAATTCATCTAATATATCCTAGAATAATTGAACATATCTCTGAAATAGTTAATCCGAAAGTAGTAATTTTGACCGTCAAATCTTACGACTTGGATGAGGTAGCACGAGAATTATCTAAAGTCGTCAAGCCGAAGACGACTATCATCACTTTGCAAAATGGACTAGATAATGATCTAAAAGTTTTAGAACACCTATACTGTGAGGTATTGCCGGGGCTGGTTCTGGTAGCTGCAACTAAGACTTCACCATATGAAGTAGTCCAAAAGGGGGAACAGCAAAAATTAGTGTTTGGTCCACGGGATGGAAAAATCACTCCCAAGATGAAAGAGATATATACAATTTTTAAAGAGGCGGGAATTGATGCAGTTTTGAGTGAGAATATAACTTTGGAACTATGGAAAAAGTTTCTTTTTGTAGTTTCTTTTTCTTCGGCTACCGTGGCCGGTCGGTGCTCAATAGGAGAGGCTTTAAGTAATCCAGAATTGCTAAACGTGTATAGTCAAGTTTTGCGAGAGGCAATCGCAGTAGGAGAAAAAGAGGAGGTAATTTTTGAACCAAATATTTTTGAAAAGACTTTGGAAGAGGCCTTAAAATTTGACCCTTCAACTAAGTCTTCACTTTTGGTCGACTTGGAAAATAACCGGCCCACCACGGAAGTGGAGGCTTTGCAAGGAGCAATGATCCGATTGGCCAAGAAGCATGGTTTGGCTGTACCGGCGACGCTGGGGGTTTATGAGATGATATAGGCATATTTAGGGTCAGACCCTGTGTTAGGGTCAGACCCTATTTAATACTGAGCGTTTATCCTGAGTTTATCGAAGGGAAGTCGAAGGATAACCTACAAAAATACTGTTTTAAGGCATTGAAACGGGATAAAAAATGCGAAGGATATGTTTGTTGGAACGACACGGTGGTCGTTCCCTACGAAGCAATTTTTATCTCTTTGATTTTGTAGGAGATTTTTCCGTTGGGAGTTGTTACTTCAAACACATCATTGACTCGCTTGCCAATCAAAGCTCGGCCGACGGGGGAGTAATAAGAAATTTTTCCATTAGCAATATCTGATTCGTGACTGTTGACGATTTGGTAGGTTTGGTTAGCCGTATTTGTTTCAACGGTAACCAAACACCCAACATCAACAATACCCTTAAAATCAACTTTCATAATATATGCGTTATCAAGAATTTTAGTTAAAAATCGGAGGCGGCGGTCCACAGATGAAAGCTTGGAGCGGGCGACTCGATATGCGGCGTTTTCACTAAGATCGCCCATCTCACGGGCGGTTTTAAGGTTGGCAACGGCGTCGACGCGGGTCTTTGTTAGTTCTTTTTGTTCATTAACGAGATTTTCGTAACCCTGCTTTGTAAAAGGTGTTTTATTCATAAAATATTTTAAAGTTTTAGATTGTCATCCTCTTGAAGAAGGGGATCCAGTCTATAATCACATCTTAAAAACAAAGAGGAATATTTAGTCTGGATTCCCGCCTACGCGGGAATGACACCAAATCACATATTAAGAATATTCCTAAGTTGCTCCAGTGATTCCTCGTCGTAAATCGATACCGGCAGAACGTCTTTATTAAATTCTTTTAATTCCTTTAATTTTTTATTCACTTCTTTTTCATCAATCAAATCGATTTTTGTCAATAAGATAATTGATTTTTTTTCCGGAAGTCGGGGATTATATGTCTTTAATTCATTAATCACAGTATTGTATTCGGTTGTCACGTCAGTCGATTCAACCGATATACAATGAAAGATCAAATCAACTTTTTCAATGTGTTTTAGAAATTTTATTCCAAGTCCTTTGCCGGTTGAGGCGCCCTCAATTAGACCGGGGACGTCGGCAATTACTTTGCCGTTATAAACACCCAGGTTTGGTTCAAGGGTTGTGAAAGGATAATTTGCTGTCTTTACATTGGCACTGGTTAATTTGTTTAACAAACTACTTTTGCCGGCGTTGGGAAGTCCAATCAGTCCAAAATTAGCGATTAAGCGCAAAATTAATCTGAAATTTCTTTCTTGTCCCTCTTTTCCGGGTTCGGCCTGTTGAGGAACTCTGTTTGTTGGTGACTTAAAAGCGCTGTTTCCTAGGCCTCCAAGTCCTCCACGACAGAGTAAATATTTAGGATTTTTTTCATTAACTGTAATTTCGCCTTTTGTAACAACATCAATAAAAGTTGTACCAACAGGAACTTTTATAAGTAAATCATCGCCATATTTACCGGTTCGTTGATTTAGCCCACCTGGTCCACCATTTTCGCCGATGTATTTGATTTTTGAAATAAACGTGGCAAGTTGAGTCAGGTTACCACTTGCTACCGCATAAACATCGCCTCCAGGCCCGCCGTTACCACCTGAAGGTCCTTTTCTATTTCTAAAAAAAGCGACGCGTCCTGCGCCACCATGCCCGCCTTTGACCATTATTTTTGCCTCATCTATAAACATGTTTTACATTATACAGTTATTAAATTCTTTAGCTCATTCAAATTCTCAATCATTTTCCAGGCAAATTTTTGACAATCAGGATCTTTTGTTTTATATAAAATACCATGCTGGGTCAATTTAAATGCCTTCAAATCATTGTTGGAATCTCCGACAAAAAAAGTTTCTTCAGGAAGACAGTTATAAAGTCGGCAAATTTCCTTAATGTGAGAAACTTTGGCAATCGGATCTTCGGTATGAAAATCCATGCGAACAAACTTCCCGGCTTGATTAAAACGAAAATAAGTATTTACTTTAAATATTTTTATTTTAAGCTCGTTGGCAACCGCTCTAACATAATCTATTTCTCCTGAAGAAATTATAGCAACAGGAATATTTTTCTTTTTTAAATAGGTGATTATTTCCCTGGCATCTTTGTTAATTAGAATTTTTTCAACGATTTCTTTTTGATATTTTTGCTTGGTTAAATTTTTCCTCAGATAACCGGATTGGATTTCAATCCACTTCTTCCATAATCTATCATTTTCATTTTTTGGAAATTTTGCCAATTTCAAGAGACTCTCCCATGTATTTGAGGTGATCAAAACACCATCACAGTCGAAAAAAACAATTTTGGGGATCATTAGTTAATTATAATGAAATTTTAGTCTGGATCCCCTCCTACGAGGGGATGACAAAGAGTAATAAATAATTAGGCAATCTCTAATTGCTCTCCTTTTATCTTCATATGTTTAAGAGCTTTTGTGGTCAAAACTCTTCCTCTAGTAGTTTTTTTTATAAAACCTAAACGTAGTAAATAAGGTTCAATGAATTCTTCAACGGTACGAACGTCTTCGGAAATGGCTGAGGCAATGGTTCCGACGCCAACCGGAGTATTATTAAACTTTTTTCCGAGTATTTCCAGATACTGTTTATCGATATCAGTAAGACCAACTTCATCTATCTCAAGCAATTCAAATAATTTTTCCAGCAATTTTAAATCTATCTCTTTGTGTTTATCAACTTCAAAGACGTCGCGAGCTCGCTTTAAAATTCTGTTTGCAAGTCGCGGAGTCTTTCTAGCTCTCAAAGCTATTTGATGAGTGGCTTCATCTGTTATGGTTATTCCAAAGATTTTGGCCGATCTTTTTACAATTTTTTCAATTTCAGCCAGATCATAAAAATCTATTCTGAGTATAAGACCAAATCGATCGCGGAGAGGTGCGGAAAGTAAGGCTAGTTTTGTTGTTGCTCCAACGATTGTTATCCTTGGAACCGGAAGACGGACAGTCCGGGCCGACGGTCCTTGACCAATTATTATATCCAGCGAATACTCTTCCATGACCGGGTAAAGCATTTCCTCAACCGATTTTGGCAGCCTGTGAATTTCATCAATAAAAAGAACATCGTTATCTTTCAGATTCGTCAAAATCGCAGCCAGATCACCTGTTTTGGTGATCGTTGCGCCTGAAGTAACCTTCATCTCGCCCTTGAGTTCATTGGCAACAATATAAGCCAGAGTTGTTTTTCCGATTCCCGGTGGGCCGTAAAAAAGAATATGCTCAGACGGTTTACCTCGTTTGTTGACAGCATCGATAAACATCTTTAAAGTCTTTGAAACATTCTCTTGCCCAATGTAGTCCTTTAATAATTTTGGCCGGAGATTCTCTTCATTTTTTGTTGCAGTCATTGAATTATTATAGCATGACGCAAAAAACAAAAATAGAGTTGAAAATAAGGATACCTATAGTATAATATAAATATGGATTTTTCAACAACACAATGTATTGTAGCAGGCGCAGGAATTTTAGCTACCGCTGGGTTAATAGGAATTGCCCGAGGGATTAAAAACAGAAGAACTAACCAGGAAGGTAACGCCAATCCTGTAAAACTTGAAATAGTTCAACCAGAGGATCCTGCAAAAGAATATCAACAGATGGGGAAACTATTCCAGCTTGGAGTAAGACCAGAAACAATTGCTAAATTATTTGGAATAGGTAGAAAACGCTAATTAATTTTTATTATTAACCTTTAGAGCTTCTTTTATTTTTTCTTCTACCGTTAAATTTTTAGGGAATTTTGAAATGATTTTTTTTGCGTCATATGATTTATATCCCAAAGATACTAATGCGCTGACGGCAGTTTGATCATCGTCAGACAAAACCATATTCTTCATATCAAATTCTGATTTAAACTTAGAAGAAAGTTCAAGAATTATTTTCATGGCCGTTTTTCTTCCTAACCCTGGAACTTTAGTTAGAGCATCAACTTCATTTGATGTCACTGCTCTGACTATTTCTTCAGTTTTTAGAGCAGAGATAACCGTAAAAGCCGTTTTTGGACCGACACCGGAAACAGTCAATAATAATAAGAAAAAATCATGTTGTTGTTTAGTTTCAAAACCGAAAAGAACAAGAGCGTCGTCTCGAACTTGGAGATAGGTATATATTTCTATAGATGATAGATGCTGGATCCTAGATAATAGAGAAAATGGGAGAAAGGCTTGATAAAAAACACCACCGGAGGTTTCGATTAAGCCAACGTTTTTGTCTACTTCGACGAGTTTGCCTTTGAGTTTGCCGATCATAAAATTAACTTAATTTTAGTTCTTTCTCAATATCTAACAGCCTATTATACTTTGTAACATTTTCTGAGTGTACCGGAGGGCCAAATTTAATAAAATCAGATTGAAGAGCGACGCTTAGATCGGCAACAAAATCATCATTGGTTTCAGCATGACCGGATGAGATTATATAATTTAACTTATTATTTATTAATTTAGTTACCCGATCAAAAAATTCGGTCACGGTACCGATTTCGTTAAGCTTCAATACTGCTGTTGTAACTTGATTAAATAAACTTGATTTTGAGCTGGCTAAATAAAAATCTTTTTTAATATCTTCGGAAAAGCCTTTATTTGCGCGCAGATCATTTTCTTCTAACGGATCGATGATAACCAAAAGTAAGTATTTTTTTATAATTTCCTTAATAAATTTAATATAGTCTTCACTGACCAACGGTTGCTCTTTATCTTTGATAGTATAGCGCTGATTGAAATAACTAGCAGCCTGAAAATTAATGCTCGCAAAAATATCTTGGCCAAAATGAAGGTTCATTGATTCGACAGATTGCTTGATAGCATCAAGCGCATCGAGATTTGTAAAAAATTTCATTTTAAATAGTTTTCGTAAATTATGATAAAGGTCGACGCTAATTTGATACGACTGGTTGTAAGGGAAAGCCGACGATGGAAAGATTAAAAACTCTTTAAAATCTAAGTCGGTTTGCCCGCCTTTACCGCCGGTTAATAAAGTAAAAAGTGGCGTAGGAAGTTTTTTTAATTCAAGGGTTAGATGTGATGATTGTATAAATTTTTCATTTAAGTATACATATGGTTGTTTATCTGATATAAGCGCTCCAGCGTTGGCAACAAGTTTTGAAATAAGACTAATAGTGTTTACTCCAAGTCTGCTTTTATCCTTTGTTCCGTCGGCTTTTAATAACCAATTGTCAATTTCCGCTTGCTTGAGTGGGGAAACTCCAACGAGTTTTGACCCGATTAAATCATTAATGTAAGAGACAGCCTTTTTTGACCCGAGCCCATTGTAACGATTTTTTTCGTTATCTCTAAGCTCCTTAACGGGCAAGTCTGCGTCAGAATCGAGCGAGGAAATATTAGAAATAACAAAGCGATTATCATCCAAAAAAAGTTTACCCTGAAGAGTAGGGTACCCTAGAGAATTAATTATTTCATTTGCAACGATTTTTTTTATAACGGCCATATTTTGATTAAATCATAGTTGTCATCCCCGTGAAGACGGGGATCCAGAACGCTTGGATTCCCGCCTACGCGGGAATGACACTTCAATACATTTTAACTTTAGGTATTTATTTCATTTTAATATAATTATCAAAAAAAATGAAGGGTTATTTTTTACTTTTTTCCTTGAAGAGTTTGTTCTCTACATCAAAAACAATTTGGCGGGTTCGATCGATTACGTCTGGAGTGACGGAAAGACTGGTAATACCAGCCCGTACGAGTCTTTCGGCAATTTCCGGATAATCGGAGGGAGCTTGGCCGCAGATCGAAGAAGTAATCCCATGTTTTTGACAGGTTTTAACAATATATTCCAAAACGTTTAAGACGACCGGTGTCCGTTCATCATAGATTGGGGCAACTTCTTCATTGTCTCGATCAACACCAAGCAACATCATAGTCAGGTCATTGGTCCCTATTGATACTCCATCAATTCCAATTTTTATAAATTCCTCTAAATTTAAAGCACACGAAGGAACTTCAACCATAATCCAGAGTTTAAATTCTGGATAATTAAATAGACCTGATTTTTCAATAATTGTTTTTATTTTTATTAATTCCCAAGGAACGCGAACAAAAGGAATCATCAAATGAAGATTACGGTAACCCTTTTGCCAAATTTTTTTAATCGCCAAAAGCTCCATATTGAAAACCTCTGGATTAGATACATACCTGTATGCTCCTCTAAAGCCCAACATGGGATTTTCTTCATGGGGTTCAAATTCCTTTCCACCTATTAAATTTCTGAATTCATTTGTTCTAAAATCGGTTGCTCGATAAATAACTGGACGTGGTGAAAAAGGAGTTACAAATTTCAAAAGTTCTTTAGATAGACTATTAACAAAAATGTCCTGTTTTTTTTGCTTAATAAACTGTTTTGGATGAATACCAATATTGGCTACAATAAATTCTGCTCTTAACAAACCAATACCATCGGCATGCATCTTTGCTACTTTGGCGGCTTCGCCGGGTTGAGCAAGATTGGTATAAATTTTCGTGGCAGTGTGGAGTTTTTTAATTACGGATTGCGGATTGCGGATTACGGATTTTTGAACTGTTTTGCCTTTGAAAATTTCTCCACTAAGACCATTGACGGTAATAACCATCCCTTCTTTCAAGATCTTTGTTGCTCCATCAGCTCCAACGACGGCAGGAATTCCCAGCTCACGTGAGACTATAGCTGCGTGAGAAGTCCGCCCTCCTTTTTCAGTAACAATGGCGGCGGCTTTTTTCATAGCCGGTACATAGTCAGGATTTGTTTGAGGAGCAACCAATATATCACCCGGTTTAATTTTCCCAATTTCCTTAGGTGACATAATAATTTTTACGACTCCGATGCCGATTCCAGGCGAAGCAGGTGACCCGGATAATAAAAGCGGAAGATCTCCGCCCAAACTAGTAGATGTATTATTTTTTGTTGTTGTAATTGGCCTTGATTGAACGATATAAACTCGATCATTTTTGATAGCCCATTCGATATCTTGAGGAAAATAATAGTGATTCTCAATATCGCGGACAAGTAGAGCAACTTTAAGTATTTCTTGATTAGATAATTTGACAACGGATCCTGCCTTACCTAACTTTACTTCCTTGTTTGAAATATTTGATCTGACAAATTTAACGTCCTGTTTACCAATTTCATTTTTAGTTATAACAAGAGATCTTTTATCAACTTCATAGTGATCAGGGGTAACTCTCCCTTGAACAATATATTCTCCTAATCCGAAAATTGCCTCAATTACAATTTTATTTTTATCATTTGTGACCGGGTCAATCGAAAATGCGACCCCGGATTTTTCCGATTCAATCATTCGCTGGACAACAACAGCGAGACCGACCTTGCTATGATCAAACTTCTGCTCATGACGATAGTAGATAGCCCTTTGGGTAAAAAGAGAAGCATAACATTCTTTAACTTTTTTCAGCAAATATGCTTCGCCTTTAACGTTCAAATAAGTATCTTGTTGACCGGCGAAAGATGCAGTTGGAAGATCTTCCGCAGTGGCTGATGAACGAACTGCAACAAGCGGTGCATTGTACAAGGACTTAATTTTTGAAATACCTGTTTTTAACAGTGATTCATTATTTTTAAAATATTTATTTTCTTTGATTT
>CABIKN020000037.1 GCA_902200405.1 Candidatus Roizmanbacteria bacterium
CTTTCGGGCTCATCTTGTATTGTACAAGACTCTTAGTCGATTATTTATCCTAGATTTTGATAAAATTAACTTATGACAAAAATATCAAAAGACTTAATCGATAGTTTATCTAAGCTAGCGAAAATTAACCTCTCTAAAGAGCAAGAGGAAAAATATGCCGGGGAATTTTCTTCAGTGATGGGTTATATGGATGAAATAAAAAATATAAATGTTGATCATATTCCCGAAACTTCACGTATTGCCAATGATGAAAATGTCTTGAGAGAAGACGTAGTCAAACAATCTTTAGATCAAAAAGAAGCCCTAAAAAACTCTAAAAATACAAGTAATGGTTATTTTTTAGTTCCGGCGATTTTTAAGGATGATTAATATGTTAAATAAATCAATAAAAGAATTATCAGAATTGTTGAATAAAAAAGAAATTAGCAGCGTTGATTTGGTCAAAGAAACTTATTCTCAAATTGAAAAACTTGACCAAAAACTTCACAGTTTTATTACGGTTAAGGATAAAAATATAGCCTTAAAAGAAGCCGAAGGAAAAGATAAGAACAGAAAAAGTGATTCTCTAATAATCTATGGCCTGCCATTTGCTATTAAGGACGCCTATGTTACAAAAGATCTTCGGACAACGGCCGGCTCAATAATTCTCAATGACTATCATTCACCCTACAATGCCACGGTTGTTGAAAAATTAGCCAAAGCAGGAGGAATTCTCATTGGTAAAAATAATATGGATAACTGGGGCCATGGCGCATCAAATGAAAACACAAATTATGAGGTTCCTCACAATCCTTGGGATATGGAAAGAATCACCGGAGGTTCATCAGGTGGATCAGCTGTTGCTGTTGCAACACGTATGACCCCGTTTGCCATTGGAGAAGATACGGGAGGATCAATCAGGAATCCATCAAGCATGTGTAACATTTCCGGACTAAAGGTAACTTACGGAAGAGTATCTAGATATGGAGCAATCGCTTACGCATCCTCTCTCGATACTGTTGGTCCAATGGCCAAATCAGTCGAAGATCTAAGTTATTTATTGGAAATAATGGCTGGGCACGATGATTACGATGCCACCAGCTCGAGATTACCGGTTGAAAAATATTCCAAATATTTAAGCGGGTCGATAAAAGGAAAAATTATCGGTCTGCCAAAAGAATTTTTTGGTGAAGGACTTGATCCGGAAATTAAAAAAACCGTTTTGACTGCTATAAAAGTTTTTGAAAAACTTGGGGCAAAAATTATAGAAGTCAGTCTACCTCATTTTGTTTATGGAGTTTCAATCTATTATTTGATTGCTTTAAGCGAAACCAGTTCTAATTTAGGCCGTTATGACAGCTTTCGCTTCGGAGACAAACGAGATTTATTTTCGAATGAATCAACAAGAAGAATTCTTTTAGGAACGTATGCTTTATCTGCTGGTTACGCTGATAAACTTTATAAAAAAGCTCAAAAATTAAGAACGATTCTTATTCAAGAATATGAGGAAGCGCTAAAAATATGCGACGTTTTATTGAGTCCAGTAACTCCGAGCTTACCTTCAAAAATTGGAGAGATGATTAGTGATCCTCTAAAAAATTTACTTGAGGATCTTTATACCGGAACGGTTAATTTAGTTGGGGCTCCAGCCCTTGTCATACCAGCCGGATTTTCTGAAAAGAATTTACCAATAGGTTTGCAGATAGTTGGAAAAAAATTTAGTGAGGGAGAACTCTTTCAGTTTGGATATTTATATCAACAAGAAACAGATTGGCATAAAAGATTACCAACAATTTTGAAAAACGAAAAATGAAAAAAATTTGCATAATATTTTGCGGTGGAACAATTACAATGAAACGCAATAAAAAAGGCGCTTTAGCTCCCTTTTACAATGCAAAAGATTTACTTAATTTTGTTCCTCAATTAAATCAACTTGCTGAAATTTCTGTTATTCAACTGGTAAATATTGACAGTACTAATATTGAACCAAAATTCTGGACGATTCTATCAAAAACAATAAAAGAAAATGTTAATAAATATGATGGATTTGTTATTACGCATGGGACAGATACAATGTCCTATACTGCTTCAGCTATTTCATTTGCCCTGAACAACATCAACAAACCAATTATTTTTACCGGATCACAAAAACCAATAACTGATATTCCCTCTGACGCCATAAGTAATTTAATTAACGCTGTAATTGTGGCATCAAAATTTAATATAGGCGTTTCTATTGTTTTTGGACCAAAAATATTAAGGGCTAACAGAACAACAAAAGTAAGCGAATCGACTTTAGATGCTTTTGATAGTCCATTTGTTGAACAATTAGGAACAATCAAACTTGAACCGGAAATAAATTTAGATATGGTTACAAAGAATAAAGATAATATTTCTAACAATATTAATTTTGACTCAAATATTATTGTCATTAAAATTATCCCAGGCTTATCAAATGCAAATTTAGAAGAAATGATCCTATCAAAATATCACGGAATAATCCTTGAATGTTACGGTCATGGCAATATTCCCGATTCACTTATGCCATTTTTAAATAAAGCCAAAGCACAACAGTTGCCAGTCGTTATTCTCAGTCAGTGTAAAACAGGAGTGACTAAAATGAATCTTTATGCAGTTGGCGAGCAGGCGGTTTTATCAGGAGCAATACCTGGAGGGGATATGACAGTTGAGGCGGCATCAATAAAGCTGATGTGGATATTGGCCCAAACCCGGGATATTAAAAAAATTAAAAAATTATTCGCGACGGATATAGTGGGAGAAATAACAATATGAATAAATATCAAGTCATCATCGGCATGGAGGTACACGTCGAGTTAAAAACAAACTCGAAGATGTTTTGTGGGTGTAAAAACGATCCGTTTCATGCTGAAAAACCAAATATTTATACTTGTCCTGTTTGTTTGGGATTACCGGGAGCTCTTCCGGTTGCCAATAAGCGGGCAATTGAATGGACGGTAAAATTAGGACTGGCATTAGGTTGCAAAATAAATTTATTTTCTAAATTTGACCGCAAGCATTATTTTTATCCAGATTTACCAAAAGGTTATCAGATTTCCCAGTATGATTTGCCATTTTGTTATGACGGAAAAGTCGAGACATCGTTTGGACCAGTCGGGATAACGAGAGTTCATTTGGAAGAAGACACGGGAAAACTAATTCACCAAAAAGTTAATGGCAGGGATGTTAGTTTGATCGACTTTAATCGTTCAAGTGTCCCTTTGATTGAGATTGTTACAGAGCCAGAAATCTATTCATCGGCTCAAGCCAAAGAATATGCTAAAAAACTTCGCCAGATTATTCGTTATTTGGATATTTCAAACTGTGATATGGAGAAAGGGGGAATGCGTTTAGAGGCAAATATCTCATTACAAAGTCACCCTAAGGGTGTCCAAATACAAACAGGACACCCTAAGGGTGTCAGATTGCCAAATTATAAAGTTGAGCTGAAGAATATTAATTCATTTAGATTTTTGGAGAGAGGGATTGAGTATGAGATTGAGAGACAGAAAGAGATTTTGGAAGCGGGGAAAACTCCTGATCAGGAAACTCGAGGATTTAATGCCGAAAAAGGAATTACCTATTCACAACGATCAAAAGAATCAGCCGAAGACTATCGTTATTTTCCAGATCCGGACCTGCCGCCAATTAGATTTGACGATAAATGGTTTGGGGAAATTAAATCCTCTGTTCCGGAATTATTAGATGAAGTATTTAGCCGTTGGGAAAAGGATTATAAGGTTGACAGAAAAATTGTTGAATTGCTTTTTGAAACAACTGAAGAAGCAAAAAAACTTGACGAAATATTTTCGAACTTATCAAACCAAAAATTACCCATCGATAAATTTATCAACACAATTGTCAACAAAAAACTAACGATTAATTTGTTCGATAAAAACGCTGAAGAAATTATTAATATCTATAAAAAATCAGTCCAAGTTGATGATGTTTCTGATGAAGATTTGAAAAAAATAATTACTAAGGTTGTCAGTCTCAATCCGAAAGCAGTTGGAGACCTTAAAGCCGGTAAAGTTCAATCAATAAACTTTTTGGTTGGTCAAGTGATGTGTAAAGCGAAGAAAAAAATAGAATTTAGTAGGCTGGTTAGGCTTATTCAATCTTCGATAAAATGAAAAAAGTCGAATTCGAAAAGATGTATCTTCTTGAAGGCTCTCATTTCTGGTTTTTGGGAAAGAGATACTTTATTTCCTCTTACTTAAACAGTATTAAAGATAAAATAAAAGAAATTCTTGACGTTGGTTGTGGCACTGGTGGGACAACGCTGTTTTTAAATAAATATGGTCGCGTAGTCGGGATCGAAAAAGATCCATTCGCAGCAAAACTTGCCAAAAAAAATAAAGTCAGAGTCATTTTAGGCTCCGCCAATAAGCTACCTTTCAAGACAAAAAAATTTGACTTAGTAACTTATTTTAACGTTTTATCCCACAAAAAAATAAACATAAAAAAAGCCCTTAAGGAAGCAAAAAGAGTATTAAAACCACAAACTTTTATTATTATTACTGATAATGCATTGCCAATTTTAAACAGTAATCACGATCATTTTTTTGACATAAAAAAAAGATATTATCTTGAAGAATTCGAAAAACTTTTAAATGAAATGGGATTTTCAATAATAAAATCATCATATATTTTTTTCTTTTTATTTCCTGCAGTTTTTTTAAAGAGAGCTACTGTTAATAGATTTATAAATAAATCAGACGTAATGCCCGCTTCTCAAATAGTTAATTTCCTCGCGGGTATTTTATTAAAACTAGAAGCTTTATTATTACCTTATGTTAAATATCCTATTGGTTCTTCTTTGATAATTTTAGCCCAAAAAAATGAAAAAAACTGACTGGTTAATAATTTTTATTGGGATATTGCTGACCATTTTTTTTACCAACCCATTAATTTACAATTTAGACACGTATTATCCTAAAAATCAAGACTTTATGTTTTTCGACTGGTTGTTCCAGTATAACTATAGAGCCCTGGCAGATGGTTTATTGTTATCTTTAAGCAAGTATTACAATAGTAATCAGTTTTATCCTCTGCCATCGAGTTTAGTTTTGGCAGACATAGTTTTAATTCCTTCCTTTTTTATATATACTCCGATATATTTTTTTACTCATAATAATATCGTTAGTTTAAATTTAACAATAATAATTAGCTTTCTTTTTACTTTTGTCTCTGCTTACTATGCGATTGATTATTTGATAAAAAGCAAAATAAGTTCGCTTTTCGGCTCAGTTGTTTTTACTTTTTCGCCTGTGATTTTTGCGAGATTTTTTTCCGGACATATTGAGTACTTGCAAAGATATTTTATTCCTCCCCTCATGATTTCATCATTTTTATTTTTTAGAAGGCCAAATCTAAAAAGAGGATTTATTTTTTCACTATTTTTTCTTTTAAGTTGGTTGACCAATATCCAATTAACAATATTTTCTTCCTTATTTTTGGCATTTTATTTTATTTATTTTCTCTTAAAAAGATTTAAGGAAGGTAGATTTAAAATCTGGACAATTGATTTAATAAAAAATGGAGTCATTACTTTAACGCCTACATTGACAATAATAATCTTTTTATACAATTCTTATTTAAACTTCTCCATAAAAGAAGCTTATTGGCGATCTCTGGAGTCTGTCAGCCAATTTGGCGCTAAGATTGAAGATTTTTTTATCGGTAATCCTCAACAGTTCTTATTTGGTGGTCTTTATGACAGTCTGACCAAGTTTAGAGAAAAGGACCCAGGGGGATTTTTTTATTTTGGAGAACACACTTTATTTTTCGGTTTTATCGTCTATTTTGTAATTTTATTTAGTTATTTCTTCATCAAAAAGTCAAAGGAAGAGGAAAAAAATTTATTTATTGCCTTATTTTTAATAGGGGTTATTTTTGCTCTTGGTCCATTTTTGAAAATAGGAGATTTTATAATCAAAATGCCTTATTTTTATTTATATGAGAACATTTTTATTTTTAAGGCAACAAGAACGCCAACAAGGATAATGTTAGTGGCGGCATTTTTTTTATCTTTTGTTTTTGCGCTTACGGTAAAGCAAATTGCAAAAAATAAAAGCTTAAAATCAAAATTATTACTAGGGGTAATATTTATTTTTCTATTGACAGAATATAAGCAGCTAATTTACATAGAAACCTATCAACCGAGCTTTCTAAACTATAATTTAAGTGATAAAAAAGTCATGTTTTGGCCACTTGAAACGGAAGACGAACAAAGCTATCTCTATCTTAAAGAATCTGTTAAAGGTAATTTTATTATGGTTAACGGAGCCATTGGTAGCTATTTATCAGGTTATTCTTATATCACCGAGCGGTTGAATAATATTAAACCATTTGAAGATACATGGTTTACAATCTTACAAACTTTAAATATTGACTTTTTGGTTATCAATTTAAAAGAAAAAAGAAATACCAATTGGCTTCAATTTCAATCAATCATGAATATAATCAAGAAGCCAGAAATAAACAGACTCGTTGTTTATGAACATCAAGATTGGCTTGTTTTAGATATAAAAAAGCATATAGGAAAGAACTGTTTTTCCGATAAAGTAACAGACTTAGTTATTAAAGCAACATTGGTAAATAACAATGACTATTCTAATAGTGTTGCTAGAATAGACGTTAAAAATCCGTCTCGCTGCCATTTAAGATTTTTCTTTGATAAAAGATATCAGTCTATTAATTATGAAATAATAGGAAAAAAAAAGAAAGAACGACATAATATGCATTTAAAATTCCCCCCATTTTTATTAAGTCAAGAGTCTTTTAGTACTATTATTGAAGTTTCAAGGCCCATTAATCAAGAAGAAACTATTAAAATTCTTAACATAAACTAGAATTACATTAATGTTTAAAAAAAATAATATTTCCCCACAATGGTTATTGTTTATTCTAATTATTTTTTTTGGCTTGTTATTTAGGATATATCTTATATTCTCACGAGATATTTTTACAGATGAAGTCTTTTACACTAATGTAGCAATAAATAATTCATATAGAGAAATTTTGAATGTTAACCATTGGATAAAAGACCACGGCATATTTTATTTACTGAGTTTAAAATTTTTGACATATTTTTCCCAGAATATATTTTATTTACGCCTATTTAACCTAATTCCTTACTTATTAACAAGTTTTTTTCTTTACAGATTTTTTATAATTTTTGATTTCGGGTATTTGGCTTTGGTGTCGGTTTTTTTATACTCTTTTCTGAGCTACTTTGTTTTTATACAGAGCCTAGTTTTGCCTTTTAATTTGGTACTACTATTTTCAACGATTGCCTTAATTAGCTTGATAACTTTCATTTTTTCAAAGAAATCCACCAATTCTAATTTGATTATTTTTACCTTCTCTTCAATATTGGCTTTTTATTCAGATTACTCTTCTGGTTACTTTTTTTTAAGTTTAATTCCCGTTTTTTTCTGGATGGTTGTAAAAGAAAAAAAGAAATTTTTGGCGTTTATTTCTTCTGGATTAACAATTACTATTGGCGTTCTCCCGGGAGTATACTTCATAATCAATAATCTAAAGAGCTTTTCTTCATTGAATAGCGACACTTATTTACAGTCAATAAACTTTTGGCAATATTTAAGACTTTTTAGCGATATTATGATTTTTCGTATTGGCGGATCAACTTCCCTCTTAGTTTTAATAGCAATGCTGGTAACCATTTTTTATATAGGAATGAAATCAAAAAAAGGTTTTTTAAAATTTATTTCTTATTTTTGTTTATCAACCGTTATCATCAACGTCCTATTTGTTTATTTATTTAGCAAAAAGTTTTTCTTCATCTTTGTTGAAAGAAGCTTTTGGCATTTTTATTTAATAGAAATTTTTTCTATAAGCATTATTTTTTTCTTCTTTAAAAATAAGAAAATATATTTATTTATACTTTTACTGGGGACTTTATTAATTATGTGCACCAGGTTGATTGATTTCAGAGGCTCTTATTTTCCCGGAAGAATTCCGGATCGAAACATAAACTATAAAAGTTTAGCTGATGACATAAAAAAGAACTATAGAAATAGTCAAAATATAAATATTCTCTATTCTGATAATGGTTTTACCTTTGTTCCGTTAAGTCAATACTATTTGAAAGATTATTCAAGCTTTAAGATTACAAAGAACAATTCAACGATAGTCGATAAAAAGAAGCCCTCAATATTAATAGAATTTGACCAGTTTGAAAGAAATACTACAGAAGTTTTTGGAAAAAATCCTCCTGTTATTTATAAAATTGAATGTGATACCAAAAACTGTCAATTTTTAAAAGAAAAGTGAAAAACTATATTTCAATAATTATTCCTACTTATAACGAACGTGAAAATATCATTGATTTAATTAATACTATTAGAACAATCTTAAACGGAGATAATATTCGTTTTGAAATAATTATTATTGATGATAATAGTCCTGACAAGACGGCCAAAATGGTCAATAATGAGTTCGGTCAAGACGAGACAGTCCGTTTATTTATCAGAAAAAATGAACGCAGTCTTGGAACAGCAATACTATTTGGCATAAAAAAAGCCAAAGGTGATATTATCGTTGGAATGGATGCGGATTTTAACCATCCCCCAGAAAAAATTCCCGAACTTCTTAGCAACCTAAAACAAACTGATTTAGTGGTTGCCTCAAGATTTATCAAAGGCGGAGGAATGGAAGATAGGGTCAGATATATCTTTACTTATTTTTTTAACTTATTTTTAAAATACTTTCTGGGTTTCCCGACCATGGACAACATGAGCGGATTTTATGCCATCAGAAAAGAAAAACTGTGGCAGTTACCTATAAATAAAATTTATCAAGGTTATGGAGAATATCATTTAAGATTGGTCTATTTAGCTAAAAAGTATGGATTATCTATTAAAGAAATACCGGTTTTTTATCCCAAAAGAAAACATGGACAAAGCAAAACTAATTTTTTTAAAATATTTTTCCAGTACTTATTCGTTGCATTTGATTTAAAATTAAGAAATGACAAAATTTAATATCCCAATTTCAAAACCAAATTTGACAAAGAAGGATTTCTTGGAAATAAAAAAATGTTTTGATTCTTCTTGGATTTCTTCAAAAAGTCCTTGGGTGGAAAAGTTTGAAAAATCTTTTGCAAAGAAAATTTCCGGGACAAAATATTCTGTGGCGGTTAATAGTGGGACGTCTGCCTTGTTCTTAGCCCTAAAGGCTTTAGAAATAGGCCCAGGCGATGAAGTAATTCTTCCCACCCTGACGATGATTGCAACGGTCAATGCTATAACCTGGGTTGGAGCAAAACCAATTCTTGTTGATTCGGTATCAAAAAATGATTGGAATATGAACCCAAATAAAATAGAAGAAAAAATTACATCAAAGACAAAAGCGATTTTGCCTGTTCATATATATGGATATCCATGCAATATGAATGAAATTAATAAAATCGCAAAAAAACATAAACTTTATGTAATTGAGGATGCGGCTGAAGCAATGGGGGCTTTATATAAGGGTAAAATTACTGGTTCATTAAGCGATATTTCCTGTTTTTCTTTATATTCAAATAAAATTATAACAACAGGCAATGGGGGAATGGTTTGTACTAATAATCAAAATATTTATAAATTGATAAAAAAACTTAGCTTCTTTGATTTCAACGAAAAAACCCATTTTAAACATAATCTGATTGGTTACAATTTGGTTTTATCCGGTTTACAAGCGGCCCTTGGTTATTCTCAAGTAAAAAAGTTTGACAGGCTACTTAATAAACGAAGACAAGTGTTTGAATGGTATCGAAAAAATCTAAAAAATAAACACGTAAGTCTGATAATTCCTTCAAAGGAAGATAGTCCAAATTATTGGTTTCCAGCCGTGATAACCAAAGATAAAAAAACAAAAGAAATAATCGCCAAAAAATTATTCAATGACAAGATTGAGACCAGAGATTTTTTCTTACCAATTCATCTTCAGCCCGTCTATAAAAGAGATTTTCAAGGGGAAAAATATCCTATTTCCGAATATTTCTTTGAACGCGGGTTGCTTTTGCCGTCATGTTTTGATCTTTCCTTGTCACAGGTAACTCAAATCTGTAAATTTTTCAACTGAATATTGGATGTCATAATCTTCTGTTCCTAAATTTATTACTTCAAATTTACTTATATTTTTACATATTAAATTTTGTAGTTTATCCTCAATTAGTTCGGTCCAATTGTCCACGGTATTTATAAATTGTCCAAATGTAAAGGAATCTCCTAAAGTTACTATTCTGAAGACGTTTGTTGGTTTATCTACAAGATAATTTGTAGTTTCATTTAAACCATCGGAATTAATGGTATATTTCACTATTTCTTTAGTCCATGGAACAATGTCTTCTATGGTTGTGTCAGGGTTGTTTATATAAAAATATTTCAGTTTAGAGCTGATTCCTTTTACAACAGCATCTTTTTTTATGGGCGTCACAATAATGCCTTGAGATTTGTTTCTAATGATCTTAACACCAAAATAAAATATGGTAATTAATTGCAGCATAATAATTACCAAAAAGAAAACATCTTTTTTGTTCCACATATTTTTGCTAATTATTTAATTTTAATCTATAATGATGAAGTGTAAGTTCAGTATACAAACTATTATATTATATGTTTGAATCTACAAAACAGTTATTCATGTTAGTTTTGAAATCAAAAAAAATCTGGATTATTCCGGTAGTTTTATTCTTGATAATTATTGGCCTTTTGATTATTAGTGCCCAAATATCGCCTCTACCGATTTTTCTTTATCCGATTATTTAGAAAAATCCAAATGACAAAATCCAAAATCCAAAATCCAAAAATTTATAAAAAAATAAATAATGTTTTTATAAAAGTAATTCTTTTTATTTTTTACTTTTTTATTATTGGT
>CABIKN020000038.1 GCA_902200405.1 Candidatus Roizmanbacteria bacterium
AAACGTAAGTTATAAAACTTAAAAACATAGTAGGCAAAACTCAAATCTAAAAAGCTTTTTATAACAAATAAAAAGTTAAAAACTGACAACTGGTTACCGCTTAAAAAATAACTTAGTTCTGAAATCGTGTAGTCAGAAAAATTATAATCTTTTATTTGAACACCCATATAAAAAGTTGAAGATAAGAAAAAGAGAATGGAGAGAATAGCATTATATTTAAAGATCGTAAGTTGATTTTTGGACTCATCCATAAAATCATTATAGTCTCTGAATTATCTTTGTGAAAGCCTGTATATCAGAAGGATAGGTTAAGATCTTTACTACATCATCTTCAGGGACAAATTTTGCATCCATCATTTCCCAGTCATGATCTTTAGGGTCGCCGCTCAAATATTCCATTAAAAAATATAAAACAGTTTTTTTATATAATATATCTTCTAGTTTAAATTTATAATGGCTGATAACTGGTTCGGGGCTTACGATCTTAGCCTTAACCCCACCTTCTTCTTCAACTTCACGGAGTGCTGCTGTCTCATTAGATTCTCCTTTGTTAATATCACCGACAAATCCCTTAGGAAAGACCCAGCCTTTATGTTGTGAGTGTTGACATATCAACCATTGAGAACCCTTATGAACAATTCCTCCGGCGGATATTTGATTAATTTCTTTCATAGCCGACTGCCTGTTTAATATTTTTAAAACCATCTTTTTCCAATAATTCTTCCAATTCTAAGTTGATCTGTGAAATTAGTTGGGGACCTTGGTAGATCATACCGGTTATCAATTGGATCAAAGATGCTCCGAGCTTTATTTTTTTATAAGCGTCTTGTCCATTGAAAACTCCGCCGCAACCGATGATAACTAATTTATTTCCATATTTTTTATAGGCAAGTTTAATCAGTTCATTTGATCTTGGTTCACATGGCTTGCCGCTAAAACTGCCAACAGAAAATTTAGCAACTTCTTGTTTATCAAGTAAACGGCTTTTTCTGTCTTTTAAAAGATTACCAATGATAATTCCCTTAACAAATTTAAAATCGATCAGAACATTCAAAAGAGCGGTAAATTCTTTATCGGAAACGGAAATAGGCATCTTGATAAAAACAGGTTTCTTCATATTCAATCGTTTGACCGACTGGAGGAGTTGTTTAAAATTTTCAGGTTTATAAAAATCAAGATCAGTGTTGACTAAATTTGGACAGCTGATATTTAGCTCGAAGTAACTATTTTTTGTTTTATTTTTCTCAAACATTTTGAAGGCACTGATAATATCTTTAATTGCATTGGGAATTGTATTTATATCCTTTGAATTAGTGACTCCAATACTGATCCCAACTGGAATTTTAAAATCATAAGATTGGATCTTATTTACGATCGCTTTTGCTCCATTATTTTTAAATCCTTTATTAACCATTAATGATCGAGACTTTGGGAGGCGTCCTAATCGGGGATAGGCATTTCCTTCATAAGGAATGTTTGTAATTGTTCCTACTGTTTGAAATCCAAATCCAAGAGAGTAGAGAACTTGGGTTAATTTTGCATCATAGTCAAATCCGGCCGCTAGACCAACTGGGCCAACAAAATTAATTCCATAAATTTTTTGTCTAAGTTTTGATGATTGATAATTAAATTTCCAATTAAAGTAATTTTTCAGAAAAGTTTTTCCGATCAATTCTCCTCGGGCAACCATAATGTTGTGAATAAATTCCGGATCGAGTAAGAAAAAAACCGGCTTCATTATATTTTGATAAAAAAAAGCGATGATATCCAGACGGAGAGAAAATTTTTCTTTTGAAAAAAATTTAGCAACAAGGAAAAAAATAACAAAACTTATTATTGCCGACCAGGTGCAATATGTACAGATGCTTTTTAATATTCCAATTTGGATATACATAAAATACATAGAAAAGATTGCCCCGGTCAAGGATTGGAGAATGAGCCAATAAGTAAAGATTTTTTTTCGATAAACGATCATCAAAACAATCGCGATCAAAAGAAGAAAGTATTGGATAATTCCAAAGACAGCTAGTGGAACACCAAACATGACTGAATAGGAACTTCTTAAGACCTTTCCGCAGTCGGACGCGATCGGGAGTAATTTATTAACGGTACAAGGGGGGATTACTTGAAGAAAGTGTTCATATGTTAAGTAGGCGGAGTCAATAATTCCAACGATAATAAATAGTAATAGAAAAAAATAAGTTTTTAATTTCATATTTTTATTTTTTCAGATTCTTCTGCCATCTCATACGTTTTTGGCATTAATTTTAATTTCGATATTTCTTCAAGATCAAACCAATTATACTCTGAAGCCTCATGATTTAGAATAATAACGGAATTTTTGTCTTTCAACTCACACAAAAAACAAATGAAGATTCCTTGCCATTTATTTCGTACTTCAGTATAAATTTTTGGGATCAGTGAAATTATTTTTATTTCACATCCAATTTCCTCAATCATTTCCCGCTTGACCGATTCTTCTGGAGTCTCGGCAAATTGCATTCCGCCACCGGGGAACTGCCAGACGAAAGGAAAAAACATTTTGTCGGTTGAATCAAAGCTAACTCTTTTGGTCATCAAGAATTTATTATCTTTTTTTATTAAAGCAATCACGACCGGGTTAATCATTAATCATATTATAACTTTATAGATGATGAGAGACAAGACACCAAGTCCAAAAAAAACGACTGCCAAGGTGGGAATTTTTTTATTAGTCTGCTGATCTGATCGTTTTGTTTCAGCGGTTTTAATTCCAAGGACTTGTCCATCCTCAGTTAAATCGGTTGAATCAGTCAAGTCGGCTGAATCGGTAAGGATAGTGTCTTTCGACCCAAGTGTAGGGATAGATGTTGGGGTAGGCGTTGATGTTGAAACAGGTGTCGACGTAGGTTGCGGTGTTGCTGTTGGCGTAGGCGTTGGTATTGCTGTTGGCGTAGGCGTTGGTATTGCTGTTGGCGACGGGCTATTTGTTGGCGTGACCGTCGGTGTGACAGATAAAATCGGTGTTGGGGTAAAAGTTGACGGTTCAAAGATTTTTAGAATCCAGTTTCTACCAGAAAGGCCAATAATCGCTTGCGCAGTTGTTGTGGAATTTGAAACAAAAGAACTCGATCCATAATTATAAGCTAAAAATCCACCATCGTCTGTCGATTGTTGAGTTAGTAGCCAGTCTTTTGTTTTTGCTGACGGAGTTGATTCTTTCATGTCCAAGACATTAAAAGCCATCAAAACCCAACCGGTCGTATCAGTGTCACTTGACCCATAGTACCCATAACCTCCATCTGGGTTTTGGTTTAGTAAAATATAATCTTTAGCACGATCTATAGAGCTATCAAGGTCTGGATTTGTTAAGCCGTTTTGTTTGGCTCCAACGAGAGCCTGAATTGCCGCGGCTGTCATATCTGAAGAAGTTGAGTACCAATCACAACCAGGGGCAGAAAAACCAAATCCTCCATCATTCGGATCTTGTTTTGAAATAATAAAGTTTAGAACGTTCTGTTTTATCTCATCACTTGAAGTTGTTCCTGTGGAAATTTCGGCTAAAAGTCCGAAAATATCATCGTTTAAAGAACATTCATCTCCTAACTGATTATTATTATAAAAACTTTCAAGATGGGTGACGTAGTTTATACCACCATAATTAGTTGGGTCACCACCCGTCGCAACAATTGCCAAGATTCGGGTTTCCCAGTCGGTGGCCGCAGATGGTTCATTTGGGGTATTTCCGACTAAAAAATCTTGAAGAGAAATTGAAGGATTTTTAACTGTCGAAATGTTTATTTCATTTGCGGAGAAAGCGACTGCCGACCACTGTGAAGGTGCGGAAAATCCGGTATTTATTCTACCGGTTGAATCCTGCTTTGATCTTAAAAAATTTAATCCATTATCGATCACAGAATCAGCTAAGGTATTCTTGACAAGAAAAAATTCTAAAAATAAAACAAAAAAAATTAAGACAACAATTTTAAAGTTTTTCATATTAGTTTCCCACATACTCCCATAGGACGCTGTCCCCATTATTCACTTTTATATAACTACATCCTTGGCTGGGCGATTGACCGTTAACTTTGAAGCCCCACCAAACGGCATTTTCTTTACCAATACCATTAATTTGATAGACGGCATTAGTACCAAAATCGCTGTTGTACCTCATATTAAGACTTTGGATTTTTCCTTGGGAAAGGGCTTGGGTCAAAACATCACATTGATTCGAATCTTGAGGGATATTAAACGAACCGACTGTCGATCCACCGACAGAAAGAGAAATCGTTATCGAGGTTGTAATGGGTAGGGTGTTGGGTGTAGGTGTTTGTGTGGGGGTGGGTGTGTTTGTTGGTTGGATTTGTTGAATTGGTTGGGTCGGGACCATAGTAGGGGCGTGGTCTTCACGCCCTAAAATATCCGTCAAAATTTTTGTTGGAGAAATTATTTTGTTTGCAGCCTGTTTATTTACAATTATCTGCTTGACAGGTGTTTTATTTGAATTATAAAAAGAAGCTCCTGAAAGAAGAAAAAAAACGATTGCCAAAATTTTAAAAATATTTCTTTTGAACATAGACCTTAGACTTTTCGCTCGAAAGTCACAATATTGGTAAAAAACAAAGGTAAGTTTTCTGGCTTTAACAGTTACGGCATAGCCACGGACTTGTCACCGTGATTTCCTTTTAAGACTTGCGTCCCCTTTGTCAAACAAACTTTCCAACTATACAACAATGAATAATCTTTTGTCAATGAGAAGTTTATCTAAATTTAGGAACTCTTATCATAAAAAAATAGATCAACCACATTGAAAAACCCAAAAAAACCGGATACCAAAGACCATAATTCACAAATCCGCCGAAAAGTTTTTGCATTCTAAACGATTTAATAACAAATCTGAAAAAGAGAAAGCCAATTATAAAAACAAAAAGACTAATCCAAAGAAGATTAATTCTTAAATAATAAAAAATATACCAGTCAATTAAATAAGTCAAAAAAATCAAAAATAATTGGATAATAAAATCATGAACGTGTTTTTCATATTTTGAATATAGATTAATAAGAGGAGAATACATCATTTGATAATTCTAAAATTTATAAAACAATTTAACTGATTTTCTTTAATATTTATTATCTCTTGTTTATACAAATGTTTCAATACTTATATCGATATATTGAAACATACATAAATTAAATTAAAAAATTGGTTAAGACGAATTAGTGATATAATTTGTTATTAAAATTTACAAATCAAAACATGATCAAGAATAGAATTATTTATAATAGCTTTTCCGAGTACCAATTTAAAATCTCTAAAGCAAAAGGTAGTTATATTTGGGACGAAAATGAAAAAAAAATAATTGATTTTACCTCGGGTTGGAATGTTGTAAATCTAGGATGGAATAATAAAGAAGTTAATGATGCCATTGTTAAACAAGCTAAAAAAAATATTTACACTTCAATGTGGCTCGCTGATCCAATCCAAGAAGAATACGCGGAAAAACTTACCGCTTCACTTCCTAAATCATTAACTGTAATTACAAGAGAAGTCAGCGGTGTCACCGCAAATATAATGGCTATAAAAACTGCCCGAGCTTACACTGGCAAAAGAAAAATTTTATCTTTTAGAGATACTTTCCATGGGTCGCTTTACCAGACTCTTCAACTTGGTTATTCTCCAGAATATCCAATATCAAAAGCAATTTTTCTAGATTTTAAAGATCATATCCAATTAAAATACCCGAGAGTTAATTACCAAGATAAAAATGAACAGCAGATTCTTAAAGATTTTTTGTTTGAACTGGAAAAAATATTAAAAATAGAAAAAGATATTGCTGCATTTGTTACAGAGTCAGGAATTATTACAGGTTGGGGATCTACATTTATTGCACCGCATGGTTTTTTGACCGAAGTAAGAAAGTTAACAAAAAAATATGGAGTACTTTTAATACTTGATGAAGTGGGAACTGGTTTTTCTCGAACAGGGAAACTTTATGGAATGAATCATAAAAACGTAATCCCGGATATTGTTACTTTTGCCAAAGGAATTGGAAACGGCGCCACAATCGCTGCAACTGTTACCTCTCAGGAAATTGCTGAAAAAACTTTTTCGAAATCAAATCCTCAATCTACTTTTGGCTGGAGCCCATTAAACGTCGCAGGCGCTTTAAAAACTTTGGAGATCCACCTGCGAGATAGGGTATGGGAAAAAGCGGAGAAAGATGGAAATTATATTACGAAAACTTTAAGAGATGAGTTAAAGAACATTTCTTATGTAGAAGACATCAATGGAGTCGGAATGGAAATAGGTGTCAGGCTAACAAACGGTTTAAAAAACTTCAACATGGTTCGCTTCATAGAAAAAGCCAGAGGGAAGGGATTGCATTTAGCCAATGCTGATGGTCATAGTTTTCAACTTATGCCACCACTAACAATTGAAAGAAATGTTTTAGATAAAGGACTTGAAATATTTGTGGAAGAAGTAAAATCTTTTAATTAAAATTAAGGAAGAGATGAAATGAAAATATGAAACATCAGGAAAAAAAGTATCGTGTTGGTTCGTTTACAAAGGCGCTCGATATTCTTAATAAAAATAATGCGAAAAAAGAAAAAGAAATTATTAGCACACATTATTATGCGCGAAAAGAAGATAATGGAGTAGTGAAGCTTGTTAAATATACTGGCAGAAATGAAATCCATCTTCTTGATGAAGTTGACGGAAAATATATTCTTAAACAAAAAATTCCCATGAAAAGTACAGAAGCAGGTTTGCAATGGTTAAAAGAAAAAGGATTTAAAATTGTAGATATTATTAAAATGGCCTACACGGATTACGAATATAAAAATGGCATTATTGGACTTTATACAATAAATGATTTTCTTTTATCGATAATTTTGGATTATCCGGAGGGACAACACGATATGTTTGAGAATGAATTTGGATTAAAAGCAGATGATGTAATTACTGTTCCATATAATAAATATCTTGAGAAAATTAGCAAACTAAAATCAATGGAGTTGGAGTAATAATTATCTAATACCGTTAATTATATTTTTACTACAATTCTCGCCTTTCGGGAAAAGAGGTTTGGAAGATAGGAAAAGATTCGTCCCGCCAGAGCGGTGGGGGCGAGATTCGAACTCACATATATCGTCAAAATAATATTGAAATGACTATCTAAAGATACGATTTTGTAGGTTATAAGCGGTTGACAGAAATAGTTCTTGAAGTTAAAAAGAACTATGAAAAAGGAAATTATTTACGCATTTATTGATGCTTCCAATATAATCTATGGAGCTCGATCTGAAGGTTGGTTTATTGATCAAAAAAAACTGTTTATATATCTAAAAAATAAATTCAAGATCTCAAAAGCTTTTTTTTATTATGGAAAAGACTCTAATGACCCGAAAAAAATAGCCTTCTTGAACAAATTAGAAACGTTTGGTTATATCTTGAGAGTTAAAGAAATAAAACGATTTGGAAAAAGAATGAAAGCAAACTGTGATGTTGACCTGACTATGGATATGTTGATAAAAATCATGGAATATGACAAAGCCATTGTTTTAACTGGTGATGGAGATTTTGCCCCCTTATTTATTTACCTCATAAAAAATAAAAAACAAATAGTCATTATTTCTTCACCAAAAAGAACGGCAAAAGAAATTAGAATAATAGCAGGAGAAAATCATATAGATTTTGGAAGCTTGCGTTATTTTATTGAATTTTTTGACCATAAAAAAGGAGGGAGACCCTAAATTAGAATCTTCCCTCAGTTTTATAAACTCAATATAACAAACCACAAAACCAATGTCAAATGAAAGTCGTATTGGTCTAGTTTAGCGGAGGGTACAGGACTCGAACCTGTAAGAGCTTTCGCTCACTGGTTTTCGAAACCAGCGCCATACCATTCATGCCAACCCTCCATAGATGACTATATTTTACCAAAGAGACCGCCAATCATGATACTCATCCAAAAGGTGATAATGCCTCCCAGAATATCAAGGATGTAATGTTGTTTTACAAAAACCGTTGAAATACTTATTGAAAAAGTAACGGACCAAATCAATATTAAATGTGTTGGGAAAACGAGAGCCAAAAAGTAGGAGCAAATTAAAGTAGCAAAGATATGAGCACTTGGAAAACCATTAGTGTCTTCGTCGTATTTATAAGTTAAAGCAGTTAATTTACTGAATATATCTTTCTTATAAATTTTTGGACGTTTGACCCCGTTTGGGACAAAAAACCAAAATAAGCTAGCAAAAATATAGGAAATTATGTAGGTAACAAAAAAATTATTAATATACTTAGTATTCCATAGATAAATAATTGTTGCCGCAACATAAAAAAAGTAGCCAATGTATGGAATAATAAAAATAGGGATAAATGGAATACTGTCATCAAGCTTTATTTTCCAATAATACTTAGACCCTCTTTTATTTAGAGGTATATAAATACTTTTTATCAACAAAAAGATAATCAATAAAAATATTTTGTTCATCCAATCATTATAACTCCAATTGTTTAAAATACAGGTTTGAAGTAAAATTAGAAGGACACGGTGCGTTGGCGAAGTGGTAACGCAACTGTCTGCAAAACAGTTATGCGCCAGTTCGATTCTGGCACGCACCTCTTGGTAAGGAAGATGGGCAGGACGGTAATGCGCGAGTCTTGAAAACTCGTGAGCGCAAGCTCTAACAGGTTCGACCCCTGTATCTTCCGCCCGATTGCGACTTGTCGGGCGGCGCAGCAGCGCCGCCCACTGTTCCGGAAGGTCACAATCGACTATTCTGTTTTTGAGGATTAGGTTCGAGCCGGTCTTTTTTAGGAACTCTCTTTTTTGAAAAAGATTTATATTGTCCGATGCGATTTTATTGGCTCCTAAAGCGTCATTGAAGAATTCTCTCATAGGTTCGAGCCACTTATTTGGTGATTGTTCAAGAGTGTTAATCCTCTGCTCAATAGTCTTCTTTGAGGAAAAAAGATTTTCTTTCTTTTTAAGGTAATCTTCACGAGAAATAACATTATCAAGATAAGAATCTAAAAGTTTACTCAACTTTTCGTTAGTACTTATCAAATCTTTTTTGAACCCTTGAATAATCAACAACACTTCTGACCGCTGTTGGTGCTCATCAGTATTTAGTTTATTCATAAACCATTGGTGGTCAGAAGTGGACAAAGAAACTTTTTGAATATGGTCGTTGAGTTGCGGAATGATGACATCTTGGGTAATGTACGGCTGAAGACACTTCGTAACTTTACTTTTCTTTGAGCACCTGTAATAAACAAATTGTTGGCCCTGGTCAATAGATTTATAATATTTCAAGTGTTGTTCAGCCGAAATCATCATTCCGCACTCACCGCACTTGATAAGACCTGTGAAGGGGAAATTGTAGGGAACATTAGGGTGGGAATGGCCTCTATCCTCAAGCACCTTTTGGACTTCATCAAAAAGTTTCTTTGTAATAAGTGGCTCATGGATTCCTTGATGAATTTCCTTATTAAAGCGAAAATATCCAAAGTAAAAAGGGTTTGAGAGGATAAAGGTAACTCGACTTTTATGAATTGGCTTATCACCTCTAGTAATTAAACCTTTATCCTTAAGAAAGGTACTCATCTGGTCGTAGGTATACTGACTGGTTGAATAAAGCTCAAATAATTCTTTGATAACTGGGGAAGCTTTAGGATCAACAATTATTTTTCTGTTCAACCGGTCATTGAGATAACCCAAGGGAGCAACACCAGGACACTCTCCACGACGTACTTTTTGTCTCAAACCCCTTTTAGTATTTTCGCTTAAGGAATCCACATAGTATTTACTTTGACCAAAAGCGATTGATAACATGAAAAGTCCCTGCGGGGTATTTTGAAACCAGAAAGTCAGAAACTTTAGATCAGTGAGTATATTCCGGTCTAACAGGTAAACAATACGACCGGAATCAACTGCATTTCGAGCTAATCTGTCAGGGTGCCAGGCCAAGATACCTTGAGCTTCGCCCTTTTCGACCCGATCCAACATCTGATTAAACAGGGCCCTTCCTGGGACTTTAGCAGTCTTACTTTCGATGATAACATCAACAATATTTAACCCCTCTTTACTGGAAAATTCGCGAAGCTCATCAATCTGGGCAGGGATCGAAAGCAGTTGATGTTCCTGATCATCAGTCGACTTTCTGGCATATAAAAAATAAGCAGGACTTTTCATGTTATCAGATTAAAAAAATGTCTAATTGCAAAATAATAATACGCTTCTAGAAAAGATTTTCAATATCAATATTGATTTAATTACTACAATAGTACGGACTAAGTATTGACTAGATAACGGGGAGCTCGTTATTAGACATTTTTTTAAATAAAATCACCTTTATTTATTGCTTTTGGTCAAACCCACCGCGCGGGCGGGGGTAAAGCATAAAATCGCATCCTCCCGCCCTAAGCGGGAGAATGTTTTAGTCAAAAAAGGAGAGGACAATATAAATCTTTTTGAAAAAAACTAAAAAAGACAAGTGGATAATAGTTGATTGTGACCTTCCGGATCAGTGGGCGGCGCTGCTGCGCCGCCCGACAAGTCGCAATCGGGCGCGAATATACAACTTATTACGAACCTATTTTATCAAGAATTCATAAAC
>CABIKN020000039.1 GCA_902200405.1 Candidatus Roizmanbacteria bacterium
ATGTTCAAGGACGGCTTCAAGAGCGTCGATATCATTTATTTTTGCAAGCAATCGACCCCAAGAACCTAGGGGAGGTTTAATGACGACAGGAAATCCTCCCATCGCCTCTATCGCTTTAACTGCTTGCTCGGTATTAAAAACCATAGCAAAATCGGGCGTTGGTACTTTGGCTTTTTGAAGAAAACATGAAGTGACAAATTTATCTTCACATATTGAGGCAACCGATGAATTATTGACGACAGTGACACCGATCGATTCAAAAAATCTTGTTGCATGAGTCCCTTTTACAGTTGAGACACAACGTTCAAGGGCAACATTAAAGTCACATTTATATGTCTTTCGATTAAATATTTCTTCTCTAACATCAATTAATTTTATTTGAATATTTCTTTTTTTTGCCGCCTCAATTATGAGCTTTTCATCCCCTCGAATTGTTGTATGTAAAATTCCTATTGCTATCATATTTTCATTCTCCCCAGTCCTCTTCGACTTTCGGTGCCTCAGAAAGAGTGGCGGTGTTATTTTCTATTTTAGCGACCACCAGCTTTGTGTGGCATTCAGCGCAACTAATAATTTCCGACTCTTCAGTTTTTTCAGGAAGAGTCACTTGTCCATCGCAGATTGGGCAATTAGTTTTTATCATAGATTATTGTTACAATCTAATTTTTAATTAAGAAATAAAAGTAAGTATATTCCTAATAAATAGTAAGTCAACTTTTTGAGTTAATTTGACAAAAACTGTCACAAATGTTAAAATTTTAACATTTCTATGATTACGATACCTGAAATCGTTGAGAAAATTATTAAAAAGTCATCGTTTCTTGAGGAAGGTCTGAGCAAAAAAATTATTAATCTTTCCGCCTTATCACGTATCATTAAACCGGAGATTGAAAAAGAACTTTATAAAAAGGTAGAAAACGGAGCTATTATTATGGCTTTGAAAAGATTGTCGAGTAGGTTGGATCACAGAAATAGTATTAATAAAATATTTATAAATGCCCCAGATTTAATAGTTAGATCTAATCTCATTGAATATACTTTAGCCAATTCTCAATCTTTAATTCCTAAACATCAAAAATTACTGGAGATAATTAATCGGCAAAAAGAATTTTTTAGTACAATCACCGAGGGAGTTTTTGAAACAACCTTGATCGTCAGTTTAGAACTAGAAAGCTCAATTAAAAAAATCTACAAAGATGAAAAAGTTATTTTTAAAGTTAACAATTTATCTTCTATCACAATTAGGCTCCCAAAAGAAAATATTGATCTTTCGGGTGTTTATTATTTTATTCTGAAACCGTTAGCTTGGGAGGAAATAAATATTCTTGAAGTAGTTTCAACGACTCACGAAATAACTTTAATATTTGGAGAAAAAGATATTGACAGAGCTTTTTTAAATTTGAAAAATTTGTTTAATAAATAAAACAAATGTATTCGAACATATTTGCAGTTTAAAAACGTGGTGCGGTAGTGTATAATACGACCATGACAACAAAATTAGTATGCCCTCAACATGGAGGTCACACCATCGAGTCGGGTGAGAGATTAACAGGAAATGGTACTCTTTCTCATCTTCATCATTTTTGTAGCGCATTAATGGGTTATGACGTTGTTGATAATACAAATGCTGATGACCCCGCGCAAAGATTTACTTTTATTTTTGATGGACCAACAATTATTAAACGAGTAAAAATAGGAGAGAATCTTCCAGGGTACAAAGCAAAACTAACTCACATAACTTCAATTAGCGTGAGTTCTTAAATAAATAGGCGGAAAAAATAATTAGATTCTTCTTAAATTTTCTACCGTGCTGCAAAGATCGGTGATCATACATAAAATTCCATTTTGAGTTTTAAATCTCATCGTATTATATGGAACAATATTTATTCCTTTAAATCCTGTCTCTTTCATTATCTTTTGTGAAACTCTTGGAGGCCATCAAATGTATAACCTACATAATTTCTAAATCCTCGACCTTTTTCTACAAACGGATTAACTGTATAGACTAATCCTGAAAGATCAGATCTGACAACAGAATCAATTGGATTAACTTCGTAAGTAATTATGCCTAATGGAGTTTGTGTTGTAAATCCAGCAACAATCGGAATTGAAAGATTTGTAGCTTCTTGATAAAGATTAATTTGCGATTCGCCTAAATATTTGTATTCTTTTATTGCAAAATGCTTTCCACCCCCCCCCCATATCTCAAAATATTTGTTTCATTACTACCAGTGACAAATTTTGATTCTTTAGCAATACCGGTAATATTAAACGAGTTAAATTCAACTTTGTTCATTTTTAGATTATAACAGAGACGGAACAGACAAATTATTGTTGAACGTTTAAAAAAATATAAAAAATGCCGACCCCCCCGACCGGAAAAGGAATGAATTGGAAAACCGCCGGCTTGTCCACCGTAGTCGAAGACGAAGGTGGAAGCAAGCGGAGGCGGACTTGTCCTCCGTAGCGAAAAGCGAAGGAGGAAAAGAATCCCGAGCGACTGAGCGAGGGATGATACCAGTCTGACTTGTGGGAGTCGAGCTGGGCGAGCTACTATAATAATACCTTTGTTTCCGCCGACCATATTCTTCTTTAGGGAGGCGGACTTGTCCTCCGTAGTTTTAACGAAGGAGGAGATTCCCGAGCGATTAGCGAGGGCTTAAGCTGGAGAAGTTCAAAGTTGATTCGCCGACCGACTGTTTACCCGCCGATTTATCCGCCGAAGATTTATCGAAGGTGGAAGTCTTGACGTAGGTGGGAGGGAGGCGGGAATGCCCGAGCGATTAGCGAGGGCATGATACGTTTGAAGTTTGACCGGCTGACAGAATGGCCAGTCGGTTGGTTGTGAGTTTGACTGACTGGCTTGTTGGTTGGCTGGTTGGTTGAAAGCTTGAAGTTCCCCAGTGTCCCAAACAGTCCAAGTCTCCCCAAGTTCTTAATCCACCGGCTCTGGTCATCAACGCTGTGGAAGTCCCCAGCCCCCATATTTGAAGCTCGTCATGTCGCAAAATTGATAGCGAAGTGTCGCAATCTCTCGAAAAAAGTTACGATTGTTTGGCTTAAGGATTTTTGATAAAATAAGTTCGAGCAACAATGTAAAGTTGCACCCAAGTCCCGACTTGTCGGGCGGCGCGAAGCGCCGCCCACTGTTCCGGAAGGTCACAATCCACTATTCTTCGCTTGTCTTTTTTAGTTTTTTCAAAAAGATTTATATTGTCCTCTCATACTTTGGCTCATTCTTTTCTCCCGCTTAGGGCGGGAGGATGCGATTTTATATCTTTTCCACCGCCCTCGCGGTTGGTTTGACCAAAAGCAATAAAAATAGGAAATTTTATTTAAAAAAATGTCTAATAATTGCTACTCCGTTATCTAGTCAATACTTAGTACATACTATTCTGGCAATTAAATCAAAATAGATATTGTAAAACTTTTCTAGAAGCGTATTATTATTTTGATTTTAGACATTTTTTTAATTTGCCAACATGAAAAGTCCTGCCTACTTTATCTATGCCAGAAAGTCGACGGATGACGACCAGCATCAACTGTTATCCATTCCTGCCCAGATTGATGAGCTTCGCACCTTCGCAGAGAAGGAGGGTTTGGTCATAGCTGATACTTTCATTGAGAGTAAAACTGCCAAAGTTCCAGGTCGGGAATTGTTTAACCAGTTGTTGGATCGAATCGAAAAGGGCGAAGCTCAAGGTATCTTGGCCTGGCACCCGGATAGATTAGCCCGTAACGCTGTTGACGCTGGTCGTATCGTCTATCTTCTTGACCGAAACATACTTACTGATCTTAAGTTTCTGACTTTCTGGTTTCAAAACACTCCGCAGGGACTTTTCATGTTGTCAATTGCTTTTGGGCAAAGCAAATACTATGTTGATGCCCTAAGCGTTAATACCAAAAGAGGCCTTCGCCAAAAAGTCAGATTAGGCTGGATGCCCTCGTGTGCTCCGATTGGTTATCTTAATGATAGATTAACCAAAACGATTGTTAAAAATCCCAAGAGTTGGTTTGCGATTAAACAGTTATTTGAATTCTATGCCGAGGGATCGCACACTATAATTGAGTCATCTGACTTTTTGGCTAAAAAAGGATTAGTATCTCCCTTCGGAAATAATATCAAACTTGATAGGATTAAAAAGATTTTGAAGAATCCTTTTTACTGTGGCCTCTTTTGGTATTCTAAAGAGCTACACCCCGGTAAACAGGAGCCAATCATCTCAAAGAAACTTTATGATACGGTTCAAGAAGTTTTATCTCGGCGGTGTCACCCTAAAAGTAAGACTAGAGTACCTAAACCTTTTGCCGGATTTATTAAGTGTGGAGAGTGTGGGATGACCATTACTGCCGAGATTCAAAAGGGTTATCTTTATTACCGCTGTACCAAGAAGTCAAAGTTCCATAATTGCTCCCAGCCTTTTATCCGCGAAGAAAAACTTCTTGAACAGGTAAATAAAGTTATTAGTCAAGTTTCTTTGAGAACGGATTGGGGAGAACACATGCTAGCCAAACTCAAATCAGAAAGGAATAATATTTCCCAATCCGTTATGGTCGCCTCGAAAGAGCTTAAGGAAAAGGCTTTATCGATTGATAAAAAGATTTCTTTTCTCCTAGATTCCTTTTTAGATCAGACAATATCCCGTGAAGATTATCTAGTTAGAAAATCGAAATTAGTTTCCGAAAAGAAATCTTTAGAAGAGAAGATTATCGAACTTTCGAAGCGACCATATGATTGGCTCGAACGCATGCGAGAGTGGGTCATTTCCGCCTTGGAGGCGGATAAAATCGCATCGGATAACAAAAATCTTTTTCAAAAAAGGGAGTTCATTCAAAAGCTCGGCTCGAACTTAACTCTAAGAGACAAAACAGTCGATTGCGACCTTCCAGATCAGTGGGCGGCGCTTCGCGCCGCCCGACAAGTCGGGACTTGGGTGCTCCCAGGAGGAATCGAACCCCCATCACTGGTTCCGAAGACCAGTACTTTATCCGTTAAGCTATGGAAGCTATTGAGCATTTACATTATACTAAAACATGCTTCAACTTATCTTATATTTAATTTTGGTATTCTCACTTCTAATTTTTCTTATCTTCATGTCAGTCTATGGTTTGTCAATGATTTTTTCATCACTGATGGGTGCACCTTACGTTCCTACAAAAAATAAGCTGGCACTCGATATTTTAAAGGAAGTAAAATTCAAAAAAAATGGTTTGTTTGTGGAGCTTGGCAGTGGGGACGGAAGGATTGTTAGGACTGCTGTTAAAACGTATTCTGTCAAAGGTTTGGCGGTTGATGTCAATGGCTTATTAATTATCTGGTCAAAATTTTTGAGTAAACTTGATGGAACTTATCCACGAATTAATTTTGTTGTCAAGAACATTCTCGCAGTTAATTTAATAAGGGCTGACTATATCTATCTTTTTCTATTTCCGGCAATAATTAAAAAGTTAGTCCCTATATTTGATAAAGAACTAAGAAAAGGAACCATCATTATTTCTCACGGATTTCCTATTAGCGAGTACAAAAAAAAGTTAATTAAAAAAGTTGATAGGAATACTTTTCCTACGTATTATTATAAAATTTAGATAATTTCTTCTTTTCTTTTTCTGACAAACGAAATCCATTCCTCAACAACCTCGAAGATTAGTTTAAAGGGAGCTTCAATAATAAAGTCAAAGATAAAGATGAAAAAATTTAATTTGGCTATTTCCGAACTGAAAAATTTTCCTAGTGATAACATTGGCATAAAGAAAAAGTCAACTACCGGAGAAAGAATGCTTGGCTTTTCTTCAAGGCGAAGCTCTTTAGTCACCTGACGAATTCTATACGAAAAAAAGGAAACCACGCTGACAAAAAATACGAAAATTGCTTGGCTGACCAAATTAAAACCCAAATTTTTTAAAAATTCATAGATCAAAGTTAGAGTTACTAAAAAAGTTAATGAATAAAAAACTGTGAAACCAAAAATCAACATAGGACGTTTAGGAGTAGATTTTTTTGGAACAAAGGCCACCTGAGTCTCAAAGGATTTATCCTCATCAATAATATTAATAATTCTTTGATATATTTTTTTCGTGTTATCATCACCCGGCACTTTAAAAAATCCTAAAATACCTATCATCAATATTGGGGGAAAAATACTGTTAAGTATAATTGCATTACGATCGACTTCCCCGTAGATAAGAATTGAAATTGGCACTTCCAAAATTACAGCAAGAATCATCTTTGTCAGTAAAATATAAATAAAACTGCGGACAGCTAAAGTGCGAACCCTACCACCAAGTTGTTGGTATTTATTTCGGCAAGTTTGATCAACTTCGTTCCATAATTTTTCTTTGTTAGTTAATATTGTCTGTAATTCGTCCGGTTTGTTTTTAATCAACGCAAATAAAATCAAAAATGGCGGCAGTTGCTTGCGGACAAATTTAACCAAATTTTCCACATAAAGATTGGCTGCCATATCATCTATTTTTTTAAAAATTGCTGGTAATTTCATTCCTAAAATTTGGAGTTCTGTATCCGAGTGATTTTGCAAAGTTTTATAAAAAGTCGTGAACAGATGATATCGTAAATACGATCGGTCACTTTTTGCGAAAACTTTTTCAATCGCTACCAAAAAAAAAGCGTCTTTCTGGTCCTCTTTTAAACCTTCTATTTTTATCTTTTTTCTTAAAACCTGATAGATAAAAAAGGTTAGATTGGACTGAATCGCTGCCGATTCCGGCTTCAAAGTCTCTTCGACCTCACAGGTTAAAAGGTCCATCAAAAACTGATCCAGAAAAATCCTTAGTTCGGTATCACGACCAACTACCATCTGACGACGGAGACGAACATATTTGTTTATCAAATTTTGTATTATCATATTATCTTCTGCTCCAAGCACTCCATTATCAAAGTATCTCGCCCATAAAAGTTCTCGAAGTAAGTTTTCCGCTTCCCCGTGACCATCAGGATTTAAGGAAAATCGTCGTCTTAAAATTCTCTCAATGGCCGCCCTCAAAATTAAATGGTCTTCTCTATATTCAACCGCATTGCGCACCCGCTCATAAACTAAAGCAAAGAAAGAAACCGTTTGAGAAACTGATAGAGCTGAGATATCATCAGGTCGACCCTTTTTTTTTGCGGTTTTAAAAGTGTCAAGGAGGGCTTGTGTATATTGAGATAAAATTATAGTTTGATTATCATTCCTGGCAACTTGATCGTCTAGCATAGAATGTCTGTATTATACGATTTTTAGAGTATTTTAGCAATATTTAGAGTAAGGACTCTCTTATATCATGTCCGTCCTCATTTAAGATGCGCCTTATTTTAGCGAGTCTACGTTGACACCGGATTTAAAATCGACCTCTTTGATTGAGTGTAAAATCTTGGCGACCTGTCCTTTTAGCTGGTCATATTTTTCCTGAGTCTTGCCTTCAAATTTAATTGTCAAATATGGCCCATTTTGCGAAGCCCGGACGATCATCATTTCCTCTTCTGTATCCATACGGACTCCATCAATTTCCACATATTTTGCAGTTGGATAAAGTTTTTTTATTTCTCCTCCAATTTTATCGGTGACAACTGAAAATTTGATATTGTCAGGACAACCGACTTTAATTTCGGGGCTAGAAAAATAATGTGGTAGTTTGGAAATTGCCTCCTTTAAAGATTGATTAACTCGGGTTAAATAGGCTAATAATCTAAGAGAGGCAATCGCCCCATCATCATGTCCGTAAAAATTATCACAGAAGAAAAAGTGCCCACTCAATTCACCGCCAAAAATCGCCCCGTCCTCACGAACTTTAGCTTTGATAAAAGAATGTCCTGTCTTCCACATGAGAGGAATACCTTTACTTTGCTTGATTACTTCATCAACTTGCTTTGAGCAAAGAACGTTATAAACAATTTCGCTTCCTGGAGCAAAATCTAAAATATCTTTTGAAAATAAAGAAACTAATGTATCATTCCAAATTAGCCCACCATCTTGGTCAACTACTCCGATCCTGTCTCCGTCGGTATCATAAGAGAATCCAAGTTCCGCTTTTTCGGCAACTACTCGCTTAGCTAATCTTTCCTGAACTTCTTTTTCAGTTGGATCGGCAACGCCAACCGGAAAGGTTGGATCTGGAGTCGTGTTTTGTTCAATCACTTCACAACCAACGCTTCGCAAAATTTTTGGAAGAAATAAACCAGTTGTAGCTGCGCATGAATCAATGACAACTTTGAATTTTTTAATTTTTCCAATTCTTCGGAGCAAATCTTTTTGGTAATCAGCAAAAATATCTTGTTGAATATGTTCTCCAACTTTATCTAATTTGACAAATTTGCCTGATTTTACTAATTCGCGAAATTCAATAATCTCCTCTGTCACCATCGTTTCCGAATATCCTGTTCCGAATTTGAATCCGTTATATTCCTTAGGATTATGTGAAGCTGTAATCATTACCATCCCTCTTGTCCGGAAAAAATATTGAGCGAAGTAACAAATTTGAGAAAGAGTAATTCCAATATCATAAACGGTGATACCCGACTCTGTTAAACCCTTAACAAAAACGTCACGAAACTTTGGGCTAGACTCCCTTGAATCAAAACCAATCACACAATCATAAATTCTGCGTTGTAATAAATAGGTTGCATAACCTTTAGCAAGTATTAAAACGTTTTCCTCATCCAAATCTGTACCTACAATTCCTCTTAAATCGTAACCGCGGAAAATATGATCTGGTACTTTATTCATAGAGAATTATTCTAACATAATTTTCAATTTACAATTTACTAATTTAAAATAAATTTACTAAATTTTCAAATTAAATCATTGTAAATTCAATGTAAATTGGAAATTCAAAAATTCGTAAATTACTTCAGATAATAGCATGTCAAAATGTCTAGTGATTTTTTTACCGTAAAAGGTGTTCCATTAGTCTTTGAGTTCACATCAATCCTATGTAGTCCTTGATAAAAATTGATCAGATTTTCTTCTTTCCAATATTTTGCTTGGTTAGAAAGTTTACCTAACTGCCAAGAAGCGAGCTTGGGTATTTTTTCTCCCAATTTGACTGATAGAATATTTCGCATGTGACGGGCTAACATTATAAAAATAAATATATCTTCCGTTGATTCAGAAAGAGTTTGAAGAGTCGTTAAAAACGTTTTAAGATTTCCTGGAAAACAAGAATCGAGTAGTTTGAAAATCGTTTGACTTGGTTTAAATTCTTTGATAACGATTCCTTTTATAGATTTTAATTCTCTTGATGAAGTCTCTTCTTCCCAGTCAAAAACTTGAATTTCTTTTGATGCAATTATTGCTTTTATCTTTTTTTCATTTCTCTCACTCATCTTTTTAAAAACTTTTTTATTTAGACTTTGGGTAAAATAGGCATGTTTGGCCGCAAAAAGCGAACTTTCCGAATCCCCCGTCTCATCGAGTTCTAACACTTGATGATAATCAACATTGACAATCTCAAAATCTTTTTCTTTCAACAATTTCTGTTGATCAGTAAAATAATTTCGTGATGAAATAGAATCCTCGCCACAGATAATTGTGAGCATATTTCATTATAAATTTTTAACTTTCAATTTACAATTTTAAGTTGAGGATATATAATATGAACCATGGGTGAGCGAAGAAAATTACATACCGCTTCGGCACAGGAAATTAGTTTAATAATTGAAGAAATGGCGGCTAAGAGTTTAACAGGTTATTTATTTGATAGTCAAGTTAAGCGAAAACTAGAAGCTGAGGGAATTGAAATCAAATCTTCAAATTACATTGCAATTTTAGATACGATTTTTCACGAAGATAGATTTGGACCTAAAATTAAAGGTGAAAGCCTCTTTCCTAGAAGAATATCTGATAGGGTTAAACCTGTCTTGGCTGGTTCAATAACGAGCGGAATTCCAAATCTAAACCTACCAAGTGCGTCCCCAATTGTTGATGGAACTTATCGTCATGGAGCAAAAGGTACAAGAATTGGAGGAATAAGCCGAAAACCTCCACAAGATTTAAAACCTAAGTAATGGTACAGATTGTTCGAGAGCAGTATTTTAAAGTCA
>CABIKN020000040.1 GCA_902200405.1 Candidatus Roizmanbacteria bacterium
CTTCGCTCCGGCGGTTTTCCTTTCCTCACTTTTCCAAGTCTTCGGGGGAACGGCATTTTTTATAATTCCTATTTATTTACTATTTAACTTGTTAGCAATCTGTTCCTGTTCTTTTGATAAATTTTCATCCTGATATGTGTAATCTGTTTGTTGTTTACTTAACCATTGATTAGCTTCCATTTTGTCAACAATAGGTTTAATATTAGAAATTCTTAGGCCTATAATCACATTTATTCTATCAACATCTTGTTTATGACTGTTATAAAAATTTGAATTATTTTTTAAACCTTCCCAACCTGATTGTATTTGAACTAATTGATTGAAAGTTGTTCTCCAAGACTCAACATTTTCTTTTTTATAATTAGGCGAGACATATCCGGCAAAGTGTTGAACAATAATTTGTGTTGGGCATCCATTGATTTCTCCCTCGATTTCGATTATCCCAACCTCTTGATAGACGTTATCCAAAAGAAATTTTTTTGAATTAGCGTATTCAAATTGATTCTCTAATAATTCTTTTGAGTCAAAATAGCCCTGTGTTGGAGCTTCGCCGTAATATGGATTCCAGTAATTTACTTCATTCATGGCGTTAGACATTGTATAGGCACTTTTTGTTGCTTCAAAAGAAAAATCGTTGTATTTAAGAATTACTTCACCCCTTTTATAGGCGGATTTTTCAAGCAAAGGTTGATATTTGAGTAATTGAGCTCCTGTTTCTTTTCTTTTTTCATTCAATAATTTGAGATATTCTTGCTTGTTAAGATTAATTTTTGAAGAATTACTTAAATCTTTTGAAGTGTTTCTATAATTTTTGTCTAAAATTCCTTTCTGTTTCTCAAAAGGAATAACTGAATCGATATCTTTTTCGTCAACCCAACCAAATTCCCTAGAGTCTCCACTACCTTTGCGATTATCTCCCATTAAAAAATACTTATTCTCTGGAATTTTTATTTTCTTACATTCACTTAAAAACGCCTCTCCAAATGTAGAATGAGGCTTAGCAGTATAAGGTTCAATCAGTGCTTTTCCATTGATATAAACCAAACCATTTTTAATTTCTACCGAATCTCCTGGAAGACCTATTATTCTTTTTACTACTCCTGAATCAATATCATATAATTTTTTACTGTTCTCAGATATTTTTTTATTGTAGGCAGTTACAATATCATTCCTACTTAATTTATAACCAAAATATCTTTTATTAAATAAAAATAAGCCGTTAGGATAAGGAGTAAAATCATAATTTCCTATAATATCTTTTGATTGCTTCTTAATATCTTTTTCAATACTCTTTGGGAAAGTTGGGAACATTGATCCAGTTCCACTAATTGGGACAGAGCGAGGATTAAAACCCAACACTTCTAATGTCATCATTCCCACTATGAAATATCCAAAAAACCAAATTGCAAAAAGTGTAGATACAATCATTAAGCCCATAAAGAAAGAAAAAATATTAGAAAGAAGTTTTTTTCTTATGTCTTTAAATAGACTGTTCAAGCCTGATTTTTTAATTTGAATAAATAACTCTTTTGGGTGAAAAATATTAATAAATGAGAAGAAAGGAAAAAGCGCTAAAATAACAAAAAACTTTATTATTTTTAAAAAAATAATTTGTTTTTTAATTTTATTTTTTTCTGACTTAATTATTTCTAGTAAAGCGGAAATTAAAATCATTAAAAGGAAAGATAGGAAACCAACTAAAAAAAATATTCCAAGAAGAATGGAAAAATAACTAGGGGTATTAGTGAAAAGTTCCTTTCTTACATAAACTACAATAAAAATGACTCCAAAAACCGCTACTATACAAAATAACCAGAGGCCTAAAAAAATATTTTTAACTAATGCAAGAATCTTCATTTTTTTAAATTTCTTTAATATTATTTAATTTTTTAATCTCCGCTTGTTTTAAATTTTTTAAAGATTCCTTATGTACTTTCTGGAACTTTTGGAACGCCTCCCAAGCTTCCTTGACTATTTGTTCGGACGATTTACCTGCTGTTGATATTAAAAATATTAGTTTTTTCATATTTATTATAATCTTTCCTTTAATTTATAATTCCTTAAAATTACACCGCTCTCCATTGGTCAGACCTAATGCTGTAAAGTGAACAAAAAACATGTTCCATTGCGGACCGGACGCCACACCTACAGATTCTTCATTAACTGTTTTTTGTCCAGTATAATATTTTGTTGATAGATCGTATTCAATCAACAACCAACTATTTCCTCCATATGAATTGACATATTTCATTGAAGACTTTTCCCCGAGTTGAGTGTAGGATTTTAAATCCGGTACGTAAATCGCGCTACCCATAACATTTTTACCATCTTTTGTACCAAATTGAGAAAACATAACATTAAAAGGATAATTATTTAGTTCTGGACGATCTGGAATTTGTAGACGATGAGGAATAAAACCGTAGAATACTCCTTTATTTATGCTATCTTGAATACTCATATTTATTATCTTTCCCCAATATGGGGCTGGAATTGGCACCTTTCGTTTTCCGATGGTTGCCGGTAGGTCATCGAGCCAGTGCTCTCGCTACACTCTTGATAACTAACTAATCAACTGTGTTTCCATTATAACAGATTGGTAAATATTTTTCGTTAGCAGGAACTAAAAACTTTTTCAAGCTTTTTCTGATAATCAGTCTTGGTAAAACTCATTGCTTTTTTATGAGCGGAATCTACCATCTTAATTATCTTTTGATACTCTGAATACTCACCGTTTCTCTTTGTTTTTTCTTTTACTTTCATACATTCATTGTAAAACTTTTAATAACTAACTGTCAATGACAATTTTATGATTATCTGACAGGAATTTTATAAAATCTGGTAAAGCAAAGAATCCATAAACTTGATTATTATTCTTTATTGCATTTTTAACTCTGACAATTTGATTTGTATTAAAGTTTTCTATTTTTGTAAGAATTCTAATTATTATACTTGTAGTTTTGTACGAATTACTTTTACAAAAAGCCTCGACGACAGAATCTATTACTAAATCTTTATAGATGTTAAATTCATCATTATCAATAAGGGCTAGAACTATTGTTATTACTGCATCAATTACATCACTTTGTTCAGAGTGACAGTTTAGAGCCTGAAGTTTTTTAATAAAACCGTAAGGATTAATATCAACTAACTTTATTGGTAGAATAATTTTTTCCCATGCCAAAGCCATTCCCAATTCCTGATCAGTAAAATCGGAGTTTCTAAAATTGTCTGTGATCAAAGGAATAACAATATCGACCTCTTTCAAATTCTTGATTATTTTTAATTCCCAATCTAAGGCCGGAGAAATATCCTCGTGTGCCAAAAAAACGGAAAACCCCGCATAATTTTCAAAACATTGTTTGAATAATCCTGCGAGAGATTTATCCAAACTTGAATAACTAATGAAAACCTTTAATTGACTCATAATGAAAATATTATAACTGATGAAAAATCTTGTCAATCGCTTATAACCTACAAAAATACCTCCTTAGCCTGTCAAATTAATATTATTTTAACGATATAACATTATAGTTAAAAACAAGGTGGCAAAGTTAAAAAGCGATAAAATATATAAAACGATATGCCGATTTCGGATTGCTATAACCGAATATTATGAAATAAGTCTTATAGTTTGCTGTATAATTATATTCGTGGTAGTTTTAGAATAATTTCATAGAAAGAAGTACACATTTCATTTTTAATGAAAAAGAGTTATTCTTAGAAATATGCTTGATGAAACGTTTTTAAAAATACTTAGGAATAAACTAGCATTTGGAAGTACAAGTAGCACTCTTCTTAATTGTATTCCGGGAACTAGTCTGTCTAAAATTGATGCATTCGACTTCAACTTGATACAGGATGGGTTAGCGGGTTCATTTGTCGATCAACTCTTTACTCAGAATAGCTTTATATTCAATATAAGTTATCAGAATATTTTGGAATCGGAATTGGAAGAGGAAAAAAAATTAAGACTCGAACTTCTAAGTAAAAAGCTCACTCGAATTTTTAATGATAATGAACTCTCTTTCCAAGAGAAAGGACATAGAACTTTTGGTTTTGGATACCCAATGTTTGTAATGGAAATAGAAGATAGTTGGGTTAAAAAGAAAGTAGGAGCGAAGGAAAAGGAAAAAAGATTAATTTGCGCCCCTTTTTTTATTTGGCCTTTAGATATACAGAAATCATATAAGCAAAATAGAACTTGGACTATAAAAAAATCTCCTGAATCTACTCCATTTTTAAATGATACATTTGCCTCCTTTATTAAACAAAAACGACAAATAGATCTAATGGGAATACTCGGTAATGATTTAGACGATTTATTATCGTATCCAGTAATTGAAGAAAAAGTTAGTGCTATAGTGCGAGCAGTTAATACCTATGAAAAAAATATAACAGAAATCTTTGCTCCAAAAGATCATATTTTTCCACTACATTCAAAAGAGGAGCTAAAACAGAAAGCAACAAAAAATGGCTTTATTGAATGGTCGGGAGTATTTAGTCTATATAGCAAACAAAAACAAAATCTTATTAATGAAATTGATTTACTTATTGAAAAAAAAGAAGAGTTCACTATTGATCAAGACTCAGATAAACCTGAGGATAAAACTCCAAGTATATTTACACATGGCTTTACAGCTACTGATACAGATCATAGCCAACAAGCTGTTATTGATCGACTTAATAAAGACAGTAAATTTATCATTCAAGGACCTCCAGGAACTGGCAAAAGTCAAACATTAACTGCACTAATTACTAATGCGTTAAGCAATGGGGCAAAATGTCTTGTTGTTTGTGAAAAAACAACTGCACTTGATGTAATCTATGATAATTTGAACAATTTGGGTTTGGGAGATTTATGTGCATTCATCAATGACCCCCTAAGAGATCGACGGAAAATTGTTGAAAAAGTACGCTCAACACCACTCATAAATTATCCTAGGTTTTTTGATTTAAAATTTAACCAATTAACCAAGGAATTACAAGATCAAATTAATGTTTTATCAAAAGGCTATGAAGCCATAGCAGCAATAATTTGGGAGGATCAAACATGGTCGGATATGATAGGAAGATATCTAAAAGTAAAAAGAGCAGTTAAGGATAATCCTTTAAAATTAGAATTAAAACAAATCAATTGGGAACTTATTCCTACAGAATATCATCAATACATATCAATGCTTTCCAGATTAGAAGAATTTACTATAAAAAATAATGTTTTTATTGAGGATGAATTAAATAATCGATTCTTTAGTGATGAACGAAAAGGACTTGCAAAGGAAACAATACAAGATATATGTGTTAATCATATAGATAAATTAAAAGAAATTAAAAATAAATTTGAAAAACTACCTAAGCAATACAAAGATTGTTTTGACGAATTTTATGAAGATATCAACGAAGACCTAACTGAATTATTGAATAGTTTTAATAAATATCATGATCAACTGAAAAAAATTGCACCTCAAATATTACAAATGTCACCTGCCTCATTAAAGGAAAACTTCACAAAAGTAACTTCAATATTCTTTCCAAAAACTAAAAAAGCATTTGAATATCGAGAAAAATTGCTAAAGCTATATGTTGATATAAAAGATACTTCATTAAAGGTAGATGATATGAAGTTTGATTTTCACTCAGATCCTAAATTTATGACAATTAAAGAATTGAAAGATAATTTAGATGACTTCAAAAAAATAAATCAAACATTTAAGTCAAAATTAGATAAATTTATTGGCGTCAAAATATTTAAACTTTTAAAGGAAAATCAATTTGTGCAGGGAGCTAGTCTTGAAATGTGGGAAAATCTCAATGAAGAGTATAAATTTTCTATTGAAAAACTTAATAATAGTAAATTATTTAATAATGACATATCTTTTGACGACAAATCTAATTATTATAATCAGCAAAATAATGTTAATGATGTGATTTATAGACTTGAAAATGTAAAGAATAAAATGAAATATTTTTCTGCTTTTTATGATTTTCAAAGTTTTTTCCTAAAGTTAGATGAAAAAGAGAAAGCTATCGCAAAAATCTTTGCAAAGCTTGATTCTAAAAATAAGCAAAGTTATGTAGCTCTATTTAATCACTTTTACTTGGAAAAAATATTACTTTATAATCAAAGATTAGATTTACCAAAAGATACAAAGAAATTAGAAATTTTGTACCAAAAAATTGAAGAGCTAAAAAAAATTCTTGTAAATAAAACATTAAGTACATTTAGTAAAATTCAATGGGATAGTATAAATTCTTTCCCTGGATATAGATCTCTCTACAACATTAGGGGTAGCGGTGGTCAGCGTAGAAATTCATTAAGACAAATAATTAATCGTGACTTTAATTTCTTTTGTAATTTTTTTCCTGTAATTTTGACAAACCCTACCGCTTGCGCAACTCTATTTCCTCTCAAACAAGATATTTTTAGTATGGTTATCTTTGACGAAGCAAGTCAATTAAGACTTGAAGATACTTATAGTTCATTATTACGAGGAAAGATTAAAGTCATATCGGGCGACCAACATCAAATGCCACCACCAAGAGCTTATGAGCCATCTGATTCCGGTAATGAAAATGATGATGATATTGATCAAAAAATTGATGAGGAAAAGATAGTCGATATTAATATAATTAAAAGTTTAGCCAATAGCGAATCTCTCTTAGATTACGTAATCACAAAAGGATACAAAAAGACACCTCTTCTTGTTCATTACCGTTCTAACCACTCAGCTCTTATTGAGTTTTCAAATAACGCTTTTTATAGCGGAAATTTGCTTCCGATTATTAAAAATGAAAACTATATACCTATTATCAGTTGTAGAGTTGATGGTCTCTATACGCAAAGAACGAACCCAGCTGAAGCGGATAAGGCCATAGAAATCCTTAATGATTTGGTTGATATTAAAAAAGGAATCTGTCCTTCTGTAGGAATAGCAACTTTTAATTTATTTCAAAGAGATCTCATAAATGAAAAATTAAGTAAAAAAGCCGCTTCTGATTCTATTTTCGCAGAAAAACTACAAATGCTAAATAGTAATCGGAAACCGCTCTTTGTAAAGAACCTGGAAAACATTCAAGGAGATGAGCGTGACGTAATTATTATCACTACTACTTTTGGTAAAGATTCAGAGGGAAAGTTTCGTAAACACTTTGGCCCTCTTAATAACAAAAACGGGTACAGATTACTCAATGTTATTATTACTCGTGCAAAAGACAGAGTATATATATGTACTTCTATTCCCGAAGAAGAGATATTTAAATTTGAAAGTGAATTAAAAAAAACAGATAAAAATGATGGTGTCCCTATCGTTTTAGCTTATCTAGCATATGCTAAGGCTGTTAGCGAGGGAAATAAAAAAGAAATTAAGCACATTTTGGATGTAGTAAAAAAACTTTCTACTGAAGTGCGAATATTGCAACCACGATCTATTGAAACAGAGTCACCATTTGAAGAAGAAGTATATGAAGAAATGGCAAATATTATTAGTAATCCAAAACGAATTACTTCTCAAATATGGATTGGTGCTTTTAGAGTAGACTTTTTAATCAGTCCAAAAGATGATAATAGGAAGCCGTTAATTATTGAGTGTGACGGAGCTACATTTCATGGTTCAACGGAAGCATATGCATATGATTATTTTAGAACAAAACAGTTGCGATCGAATGGATATGTTGTGCATAAGATTTGGAGTGCTAATTGGTGGGATGAAGAAGAATTCCTAAACGAAATAAAAAGTCTAAAAGCATTATTTGAAGAATATGATCATGAACCAAAAATAAATAGCATCTTCTATAAAGAGACCTCTTCTTCAACATCTGATCCCGAAGTAACAAAAGAAATAAGAAAGTTGGTAGAAAATGATCTTGAAGAAAATGAAATTGTGACTGGATTTACAAGCGATCCAATTGTTATTGAAGAAGATGAAGTAAAAAATACAGTAGAGAAAATTGAAAATAAATATTCTTTAAATCAAAAATTGAATCTTAATAAAAGAAGTGCTCCAAAAAACAATAGTAATCAACAGGCTTCTCTGTTCTTACCGACATTTAATAGTATTTCAACAAATAAAGATTTATGGTTTAAGTTATCTCACTGGGGAAAAGAAACAGGTAAATTTAATGGATTTCAAAACAGAGCCTGTTATTCCTTAGGTATGTACATTATTAAAAAAAATAAATTAACAATAAAACAAGAAGCCTATGGAAAAAAACTTCTTGATTCGGCAATTGCAAAAGGATTTGAAAATATAAAATAGAAAAGAAAATAACTGAATATTTTGTTAAAAATTCAAATCGCAGATTAAAAAATTTGATGGAATTCAGATAGTCTTATAAACCATATGTTACTTTCTAAATCCGACTACATGCTTTTTCTTCGACACCCTGCTTGGCTATGGTTAAAAAAACATGACAAAGACAAACTACCTCCAGTCGACGACGGACTACAATCTTTATTTGACGAGGGACATTTATTTGAATCCTATGCCGAAGAGCTTTTCCCAAATTCATCTAAGGTTGGATTTAACGAAGGAGAATATGGCAGTTATCTTGCAATGGTTTCTAAAACAAAAGAATTAATAAATAATAAAGATATAAAATTCATTCTGCAAGGTAGATTGGAAGCGGAAAAGATCACTTGTATTTTTGATGTTTTGGAAAGGATTGATGAAAATAAATTTAACCTTTATGAAATAAAATCGAGCACTCAAGTCAAAGAAGAACATATCTATGATCTAGCATTTCAAATGGTTGTATTAAAAAATGCCGGACTTTATATAGATAAAATATTTGTCGTTCATGTAAATAATAAATATGTTCGTAACGGAGAAATAAATACTAATGATTTATCAATAAAGGAGGACGTAACAGAAAAGGTTAGAGACAAAATTGAAGAGACGCTTATAGAGATAGATAATGCATTATCAATAATGAAATCAGATCTTCCTCCCGACTACTCACCACGCTACTGTAAACTGGGGGCACTTGATGAATGGATGGGGATTTACGAGATACTATTTCCACAAACCCATCCGCATAATATATTTAAATTGACTTGGTTAAACCCAAAAATGATAGGAATATTGGAAGATCTTGGGGTTAAGACTATCCAGGATATTCCACCAACCGTCCGGCTCAATAAAAAACAACAAATACAGGTAAAAGCTACAAAAGAAAATAAGCGGACAATAAATAAAGCAAATATTAAAAAATTTCTCGATAACATTTCTTATCC
>CABIKN020000041.1 GCA_902200405.1 Candidatus Roizmanbacteria bacterium
GGTAGTATTTGTAGTATTGGTTTATTTGTAGTATTTAATTTATGAAATACATTTTCATTTCAGGTGGCGTTATCTCAGGAATAGGCAAAGGTATTACCGCCGCTTCAATTTCTCTTCTTTTAAAACAATCAGGTTATAGAGTAGCTCCTTTAAAATTTGAAAATTATTTAAATATTGATGCCGGTACAATTAATCCGATAGAACATGGAGATGTTTTTTTATGTGAAGACGGAACGGAAGCAGATATGGATATTGGAACATATGAAAAATTTTTAAACGAGGATATGGGTCGGGATAATTTTGTGACGATTGGGGAGATTTATAAAACAGTGATTGATCGAGAAAGAAGGTTTGAATACAAGGGTGAGGACGTCGAAGCAATTCCTCATATTACCAATGAAATTATTGACAGAATTAATTCTTTAGGAAGAAAGAAGAAAGCTGATATTGTTGTTATCGAACTTGGTGGTACAGCCGGTGAATACCAAAATATTTTTTACTACGAAGCCTCAAGAATTTTAACTTTGAAAAATCCTGGAGATGTCATCCATATTCACGTTTCATATGTTCCGACTCCAAATCATCTTGGTGAGCCAAAAACAAAACCGACACAATTATCTGTCCGAACATTAAATTCAATGGGAATTCAGCCGGATTTTATAGTGGCGAGATCAGAAAAGTTATTAGACAAAAGAAGAATAGAAAGATTTGCTTTATTCTGTAATGTCCAACCGGAAAATATTATTTCCAATCCAGACGTCTCTCATCCTTACGAAGTACCTTTAATTTTGGAAAAACAACAAATAACTGAAAAAATTTTAACTCAGTTTAAGCTTAAAGTCACAAAACCAGATTTGACAGACTGGAAAAAATTATTAGACAAAATTTATTCAAAAAAAGATAAGGTAATAAATATAGCTATCGTTGGAAAATATTTTGGAACAGGGGACTATCAATTAAAGGATTCTTACGCGGCTTTATTTGACGCCCTTGATCATGGTGCATTTGAGGTCGGAGCGGAAATAAAGACTCATTGGGTTGATGCAGAAAAAATTGAGAAAAACGGAGTAGGTATTATTGGAAAACCGGACGGGATTATTGTTCCAATAGGGTGGGGGGAGCGAGGTGCAGAAGGAATGATTTCCGCAGCTTCATATGCCAGAAAAAATAATATTCCATATCTAGGTTTATGTTATGGAATGCAGCTTGCAGTTATTGCTTTTGCTCGAGACGTCTTAGGATGGACGGACGCTAATACTAATGAGAATGATTCAAAAACAAAACATTCAGTCATTCATTTAATGCCAGCCCAAAAGAAATACATGGATAAAAGATCTTACGGGGGAACGATGCGACTTGGGACGTGGGAGGCAAAGGTTAAAAAAGGAACAAAAGCATATGAAATATATGGAAAAGAAGATACCAGCGAAAGGCACAGACATAGATATGAATTTAATGACGAATTTAAACATGATTTTGAAAATAAAGGTTTGATCATAAGCGCCCGATCTGAGGTTGAAAATTTAGCTGAAATCATAGAATTACCCGAGTCCTCTCATCCATTTTATTTTGGTACTCAGGGACATCCCGAGTATAAGAGTAGACCGCTTCAACCGCATCCAATTTTTATCGCATTCTTGAGAGCATGCATGAAAAAATAATACTACCAATACTACAAATAAACAAATAGGTCGGATTTTATTTTATCATTGTAATTGTGTCAATCAAATGATAAAATAATTCTCATGGCAAACTCATTTCTATACAAAGAAACAAGATACAAGATCGGGGACACCGTCTCAATCGACTATAAACTTAAAGAAGGTGATAAGGAAAGAATTCAGATTTTTAAAGGGATTATTACTAAGGTCAAAGGTGATAGTGAAGCTAACAGAATGTTTACGGTTCGAAAGATCTCAAAAGTCGGGATTGGCGTCGAAAAAATAATTCCATTATTATCTCCATATATTGCGAAAATGGAATTGGTCAAAAAATCTTCTTATCAAAAGGCAAAGCTTTATTTTATTAAGAATTTGACTGAACAAGAAGTACGCACAAAACTTTATCAAGTAAAAAAGAAAAACACCCATGAGCCTTTACCAAAAAAATCTAGGTAAAATCGGTGAAGATCTCGCGCTGGACTTTTTAAAGTCCCACAGTTTTTCTATCCTTGAAAAAAACTTCCGTTCCAAGTTTGGAGAAATAGATATTATCGCTGAAAAAGAACACTGCCTATATTTTATTGAAGTAAAAACCAGATCAAATATTAATTACGGTAAACCTTTTGAATCTGTAAATAAAAGAAAAATTTATCATATTAAAAAAGCAGCTCAGTATTACTTGTTGAAAAATAAATTTGAAGACTATAAACTGAAGATATCTGTTTTTTCGATATTGATCGAGAACGAAAAGGTTGATATCAAATTTTGGGAAAATATAGAAAGTTAAAACTCGTTAAGAGTATTTAATGAAAGGAGGTGAAATATAAATGATTGAATTAATAAACACAATTTTATTTGATTTTTTCAAAAACATGGGCGCTTATATGCCTAATTTATTTGGGGGACTTTTAATTTTAGTGGTTGGACTTTTGATTGGAAGCATCGTCAAACAATTAATCTTGACCGTTGTTACTTTTTCCAAAATTGATCTTTTGTTTCATAAAACAAAATTAATTAAAAAGGAAGAAGTAAATATTTGGACAGAAGTACTATCGGAGATATTAAAATGGATGTTGATAATAGTATTTCTCGTACCGGCACTTGAAGTTTGGGGATTGTCCCGTGCGACCGCAGTTGTTAATCAGATTCTTTTCTATCTACCAAATGTAGTTGTTGCTGTCGTCATAGCTTTTGTGGGTATTTTAGCCTCAAACTTGATGGCTGATTTAGTACGTCATAGTGTTAAGACAATGGGATCAACCGCGAGCAACAGTTTGGCTGTTTTTACGAGAGGAACGATCATGTTCTTTACGGTTCTAGTAGTCCTTAATCAATTGGGAGTAGCTCAAGATCTAATAAGAATTCTTTTCACAGGAATCGTAGCTATGCTGTCTATTTCTGGAGGCTTAGCTTTCGGATTAGGAGGTAAAGATTTAGCAAAAGAGATTCTTGAGGATTTAAAGAGCAAGATGAAGTAAAAAAATACCCTGTTAAACATGTGTTTAACAGGGTTTGGTGTGGTAAAATTAGCTCAGGAGCGTTCGTCTAGTGGCCTAGGACATCACCTTTTCAGGGTGAATATCAAGGGTTCGAATCCCTTACGCTTCACATTTATACTTTAGGACTTTATAACAGTCTAAAGATAACACAAAACAATTAAGCATTTAAGCCACATAATTTTTAGTTTACTAAGTTTAATTTAATTTTTTAATGATTATCACAAAAAATACATTTTATACGGAAGAAGAAATCGAAAAGCTTAGTGAATTATTTGATATTTATATAAAAACAGTAATCGATATTAAAAGAAAAGTTTGTTCTGCAGGGTGTGATAGACATTTTGATAGTGAAAAAATATTATTGGATCAAGGATCTAAACAAGAAAATCTTTGGGGAGGTGGTATAGATCTAGAAACAAAAATTATTGACTGTAATTCAATGATTAATATCAGACCTCAACAAGGAAATACGAGCAATGAAATACAAGATAAAACTAGAAGACAAGAGTTTGAAAAATTAACTAAGTATTTTTTTGAGAATTTTATATGAATAATAAATTTATTTTAGAATCTTTAGCAAGTGATCTTAAAAGAGTTGCTTTGGGATTACATCGAGGGTCAAATATGATGGCGCAACGTTTTTTGGATGAAGCGCTCAAAAGGAAAAGCGAGGTTGAAATAAAAATAGTTGCCCCATATATAAAACAAATTCTTGCTCGCTTAGATAAAAATATTGATGCTGAAAATGCTCTTATGTTCAGTACGCTCATCCAAAACTACACACAGTATAAAAAGTTATAAACTCCTCAAACTCCTTCCAAAACTTAAGGCTAAGGGGTTCCAAATTTGTCATCAACAGTTCACAAAGCTCTAAACTTTTCTTCTACCTATCTGTATATTTGCAATAGCAGTCGGGATAACTAAAGTGAGAATTGACTTTAAATTTAATTGGGTTAATTTTTCTGTGGGAACATCGACAGGTGTCCAATGTATCAAGTTTTTAGGAACTTTAACACCTGTCCAGCCATTTATTGTTATTGGATCAGCGATTCTTACAAGTTGAGCTTTATGTAGTATTATTTCATCTTTATGCTCTTCCATATCCATCTGATAACCATTTAAATCCTCTCTAACTAAATAAAACCTTCCTTTTTTTGGTAAGCTTAATGATAGAGCTTCAGTCATATTTGACCACCATTATACTATAAATTAGGTTATAAAGCCAATCTATTAGGTGGTTTAAATCCCTAACTAAGCGGAATATAACTGAAGGAATTGTTTATTTTAAACAAAGATATCATAGCAATCCTTAACTTCCTTAATAATAAATCTCAGATTTGGTTCGGTTGCGTGACTGAGTGGGTCACAAGCCAGAATGATATAATATAAATATGTTAGAAACTGGAGTAGTAAAAGATAAAGATGATTATAGATCGAATGTAGGCATAAATGTAGGCATAGTATTAAAAATAGAACTCGGTGGTAGCGGAGTGGAAAAAAGTCTTTAAAAATCTAAACATATTGCAGAATTTAAATATAAGCTCTTGTCCCCAGAAGGGGCAGTTAGGCCAATAAAGGCAGAAAAATAAATTCTTAAAGTCTTCAAATATAACAAATAAATAGTTATAATTATTACTTACATTAATCAAGATATGAAAAAAGTATTTATTTATATACTCATTTTCGTTTTTGTAGCCTATCCGTCTTATTGGTATTATTTCGGGCCGGTCAGAGGCAGTAAAGAAGCAGAAATATTTATCATTCCAAAAAATCAGGACAGATTTAATCTGGTTCAAAAATTGGAAGAGGGAAAATTTATCAAAAAAAATAAGGTGCTGGAATATTATCTTAATACTTTTGTTTTTTTCAGCGATGTAAAATCCGGGGGATACAAACTTAGTAAAAATATGTGGGCGTTGGATATATTTAAAAAAATAAACGGTCAACCAGATTTAGTTTGGGTGAGTTGGTCAAGCTGTCTGCGCAAGGAACAGGTTGGAGAGATCTTGGCCGACGCTTTAGGATGGAGTAAAAATGATCTGACAAAATGGAACACTGTTTATACTAATTCATCTCCGGAATATTTTGAAGGGGTTTATTATCCTGACACTTATTTAATACCGGTTGATGAAAAAGGAGGACAAGTTGCCAAAAGATTAATAAGCCGGTTTAACGAAAAGTTTGCGCCACTGGCTGATAGATATATTGAGGCCAACATAAGGTGGGTTACTGGTCTCAAAATTGCCTCTCTTATTGCCCGAGAAGCGGCGGGAATCAGTGATATGAAACTTATCTCAGGAATTATCTGGAACAGATTGGATAAGAAAATGCCGCTTCAAATTGATGCGACTATGCAGTACACTTTGGGAAAAAATAATCAGGGCAAATGGTGGGGTGCAATAGATCTTAAGGAGCAAAAAAAAGATTCACCTTATAATTCTTATTTATATAAAGGTTTACCTCCTACTCCTATTTGCAGTCCGAACATTGACTATATTGACGCGGCATTAAACCCTGAGGAAACTGACTGCATATTTTATTTACACGATAATTTCAAGCAAATTCATTGCTCTGTGACTTATGAGGAGCACTTGAATAATATTAAAAAATATTTGAATTGATTTAATATTTGCTTATGCCTTATTACGTTTACGCATGGATTGGGGCCGTTGTGTCAGGCTTATTTGTTATTACCGCTAAACTCACCAGTAAACATTCAATCGCAAATCCTTGGCTGTTTAATTTTTTGTTAACGGCGGTTACTTTGCTTTTTACTATTCCTCCGGCTATTTATTATCACGCTACTTTGCCAAATGGTTGGTTACCAATTATTTTAGGAGCAATATTTACAACTCTGACCACAATCTTTTATATTTTTTCAAACAAGGCTCTCGATATTTCTGTCTTTATGCCACTTTTTAATTTTAGAGGAGTTTTTGCGGTTTTGATCGGAATTAGTTTTTTTGGTGAAAAATTTACGCGAAGTAGTTTATTATTTGTTGCAATAATTCTTATTGCCGGTATGTTTTCCAGTATGGATGAAAAGTTTAATTTAAAATCATTTTTTAAAAAGTCGATTGGTATCGGCATACTGACAACATTTTTTTTGACTTTAGAAAATGCCTTTGTCAAACAAGCATTAATCAATAATAGCTTGTGGACAACTAATCTATGGATAGCGATATTAAATGCTCTTATGTTAATACCAACAATTTCACTATTTAAAAAAGAATTAAGAAAGCTTGACGTTTCTCATATTTTACCGGTTAGCGCCATGGGAGTATTTTTGACCATAAGTACTTTTGCTGCTAATATGGCCTACAAAACTAATTTGGGTATCACCTCGCTAATCATGAATATGCCTATTTCAATGGTTCTTGCTTTTGTATTTTCTATTTTTGCTCCAAAGTTGCTGGAAAAACATAGCTTGAAGATCTATGCGATTCGTTTTACTTCAACCGCAGTTATGATCTGGGCCGCCATGCAGTTGACGACATAATTTAATTAATAAATCTACTTCGAATAGTCTATAATATGAATTGATAATTAGCCGTGGTGGTGAAATGGCATACACGCAGGACTTAAAATCCTGTGACTTAACAGTCGTGAGGGTTCGACTCCCTCCCGCGGCACTTCGACTTCGCTCAGTGTAAACACTCAACTTTAGAGCTTCATAACAATCCAAGTCTAAACCTTGAATGTTGATCGATTATCTCTGTAAACATGACAAATTTTAGGAGGTTGAGCTTCATTTTTCGCCGCAAATTGACAATCGCCGCAGTCCGGAGAGACTATGGTCGTAACATTATTATTTGTAAAAACATTCACTACTTGGTTTTTAGTTAAAAGACATTTTGTAACTTTTGTTTCTAGGGGTATAAGTTTATCTGTACCATAAGTTAGAACCAACTTGACAAGAGATTGGATTATAGATTTATCTTTTACAATAGCCCTAAATTGTTCTGACATAGCTTTTCCATTAATTATTTCATAAACAGCTTTTTTTGCCTTTAAGAAAATAGTTACTTGGCCTGAAGAAATATAAGGAACAATCGCATTATCAGCGCAGAATTTTTCCAGGCTCCAAATGGGAAAAACGATTAATTTTATATAAAACTTATTTATATCAAAGCTTTTTCACTGAGAGCTTGTAATTCAGATGTAATATCCAATGGTTGATTAGTATCAGTTTCACCTTTCAATATTCTTACTTGCGTTTTTATACCTTCCAGAGCAAACGGTCGAAGTACATCCAATTCTTTTCCGAGTCTAATCAAACCAGTTGTTCTCTGAAAGTCGTTTTTTGTTCGTAATGATGTCATCATTGTTGAAATAGTTCCTGTTGTTGTTCCGTACTGTGCAGCCACTTTCGGTAATTTTAAACCCTTAGATATTAATCTTAATAAAGTCAATTCCGATACAGTTGCCGTAAATCTGGGATTTTCAAACGAAATCCTACCAAAATTATTAATGGTGCAACTTTTGCCATGAATATTTAAAATCGCTTCTCTCATAACCATTAATTTTATCATAACTATAGGATTATATCTACCTTTTTCACATGAAGTGCAATCTTCAAAATTTGACAACTTTGGTATATTTGAAAAAAAATAAAGTAATTGTAGACTGGATTCCCTCCTTCGAGGGAATGACAAGTAATGGACTATGGATTCAGGAGGTCTTGGTATTTGAGTTTTTTTCGGTCATCGTAAATAACGCCAACGGCAAGACCTTTTTTAACTAACACTTCATTAACAAGCGCTTTATCATCATGACAAAAGATTCTTATTTCATCAATACAATCGATCCAGACATAGGTCAAGATCCGGCCAAATTTATCATCTTGATACTTATCATATTCAAAAGTTAATTTTTTATTCAAAATAAGCAGGCTCAAATAATCGGACGACTCTTGATAATTTAGTTTTCCCCGATCGGGAGCATTGATGCCAAGAAGTCGGACGTTCAATCCATTCTTAATTGTAAAAGTATCACCGTCCAATACTTGGACAGCCATTGTTTTTACCGGAAAAATTTGCTTGATTTCATAATAATTTTTGACTTTGTCTAGATTTTTTAAACCGGTCCAACCTAAGACGGAGGCCATAAGAAGACCGGCCATTAGAACTTTGGGGACTTTTAAC
>CABIKN020000042.1 GCA_902200405.1 Candidatus Roizmanbacteria bacterium
GAAACAACCAGAAAATTTTATCCTAATCTTTATCTTCGTTTCAGCGCTGAAGATAGCTTTCGGACACCGTTAAAAGATATTTTTCAAATGTACGACGAAATTAATGAGAGCGTTGATACTTTTGGTATGCCTGACACCGTCGGAGTCGCCACACCCACTATAGTCACCGAAAGATTATTAGCTGTAAAAAAAAGATATCCAAAAGTTGACGTTGAATGTCACTTTCATAATGACCGGGGATATTCGCTTATTAATGCCGTCACTGCCGTACTAAAAGGTGCCTCATACATAGATACATCTATTTGGGGAATGGCCGAACGATCGGGAATTACCTCTGTTACTGGTCTGCTTTTAAATCTTTTTTACGAGGATAAATCTTTATGTCAAGGATATAACTTAAAACTTTGCTACCCTCTAAATGTACTAATGGGTTCGATCATAAAATTACAAGTATCACCGGTCGAACCGGTTTCAATTACCAATCGTACCCATACCGCAGGAGTCCACCAAAAGGCCGTTCTGAATAATCCATATGTTTATGAAGCGCATAATCTAAAAAACTTTGGCGTTGACAAAAAACAATTATTTTTAGGTCCACTAAGTGGGAAAAATCTCATCTATTATTATTTGAGAGAAATAGAATATTATGACCTGACTCAAGAGCAGGCAGCGGAAATAGCAAAGGAATTTAAGTCACAATCAGATGTAAAGAACAAAAAAAACAAACCGGAAGCAGTATTAAAAAAAATTGTCGAAAAATATAATTTGCCAAGACTTTTGATCAAAAAAGAGTATCTCAAAAATAGAGTTGAAAATTTAGATTAATAATATGGGGCAAACAATCGCTGAAAAAATATTTTCTCAACATGTAGGAAAAAAAGTTTATGCAGGTGATTTTGTGATTGCAAAACTCGACCTTGTTATGGCCCATGATACAACCTGTGCTTGGGCAATTGATCCATTTTACGAAATAGCTAAAAAAGTTTGGGACAAAAAGAAAATCTTCATTCCTTTTGATCATGCTTTTCCAGCCCCTAATGTCCAAATGGCAAAACTTCAGGCGAAAATTAGAAAATTTGCAAACGAACAAGGTATCCCAATCACAACCGATGGCGTCTGTCACCAGATAATGTCTGAACGGTTTATTAATCCAGGGAACTTGATTCTTGGGGCAGATTCACATTCTCCAACTGGTGGCGGTTTGGGAGCTTTAACAATTGGTGTTGGTTCAACCGATGCTGCAATTGCGATGGCTACAGGAACTTGTTGGTTTCGTGTCCCTCAAACTATAAGAATCAATGTCAGTGGAAAATTAAAAAAAGGAGTATTTTCTAAGGACGTTATTTTAATGATTGCTAAAAAATTTGGCCCAGAAGGCGGTAACTATAGAGTCTTAGAATATGGTGGAGAAACAGTCCATAATTTTTCCGTGCCAGCTCGTTTAACTTTAACCAATATGTCTGCGGAAATGGGAGCAAAGGCAGCAATTGTTGAACCGGATGAACAAACAGAAAAATATCTGAAAGAAAATCAACGACTTTATAAATTTGATAAAAAATCATTATGGAGCGATGCAGACGCAGTTTACGAAAAAGTAATGAATTATGACGTTTCTGAACTGACACCTCAAATCGCCGAACCGCCTGATATTGATCGGGTAAAAAGTGTTTCGGAAATTGAAAAAAAGAAAATAAAAGTTGATCAAGTATTTATCGGTTCCTGCACAAACTGCAGAATTGAAGACCTGGACGTTGTCTATAAAATGTTTCAAAAAAATAATTTGAATCCGAATGTACGAACTATCATTACTCCTGCTTCAAAGCTTGTATTTCTACAAGCTTTAGCCAAAGGATATATTGAATTTTTTACGAAAAAAAATGCCATTATTTTAACTCCAGGTTGTGGACCTTGCTTGGGTCGTCACGGAGGTGTTTTGTACGATAATGAAGTCTGTGTCTCAACTAGCAACCGCAATTTTACCGGAAGAATGGGTAGTCCAAAAGCATTGATATATTTGGCTAGTCCGGCAACGGCAGCCGCGTCGGCGATCACCGGATATATCACCGATCCAAGAAAATATTTATAATTTAAAAATTTTTTATGAACTGGATTTTTAGAAATAACATCAACACCGACCTAATTACGCCAGGTAGATACAATATTACAACCGACGCAATGGAGTTAGCTAAAATAACTTTTATTGAACACCGACCAGAATTTTCTAAAACTGTTAAGAATGGCGATTTTATTATTGCCGGAAATAATTTTGGTTGTGGTTCTTCCCGCGAAACCGCCGTCACTGCTCTTAAAGCCTGTGGAATAAAAGCAGTCATCGCCAAATCATTTGCGAGAATTTTTTACAGGAACTGTATTGATCAGGGATTGTTAGCGATCATTGCCCCCACTGATAATATAAGTGAAAATGACAAACTAAGAATTGATATAGAAAAACAATTGGTTATGAATATTTCAAAAAAAAAGGAAATAAAAGCAGTTATTCCGCCTTTGATGATTAAACTTTTTGAAAGTGCCGGTATCATTCCGTATCTTAAAAAAAATGGCTTGGGTTCGTTAAAAAAACTTTTTGAAGTATGAAAAAAAAATATCAAATATGTTATATGGGAGGAGACGGCATAGGTCCAGAAGTAACAGCTCAATCAATGAAATTATTGGAAGCAACAGGAATCGGTTTTGATTTTATCAAAGCGGAAATTGGTTTTGAAGCTTATAAAAAATATGGAACACCTCTTCCTGAAAAAACAATTAAAATCTGCAAAAAAAGTGATGCTATATTATTCGGGGCTATTACTACACCACCAAATATTAAAGGATATTTTAGTCCAATCGTCCGTTTGAGAAAAGTTTTGGATCTATACGCAAACGTTAGACCTTTCAAATCATTGCCTATCCCTGATCAAAAACAAGGAATAGATTTTATAATAGTTCGAGAAAATACAGAAGATCTTTATGTTGGTCAGGAACAACTAACAAAAGAGGGGGCAATTGCCGAAAGAGTTATTACTAAAAAAGGTTGTGAGAAAATTATAAAATTTGCTTTTGAACTTGCTAAAAAACAAAGTAGAAAAAAAGTGACGGTCGTTCATAAGGCCAATATTCTGAGAATTACCGACGGTTTATTTTTAGATATTGCTAAAAAAATTTCTCAATCATATCGTGAAATAATAATGGAAGATATGTTAGTCGATTCTTGCGCCATGCAACTTGTCAAAAAAACAGAGGATTTTGATGTTATTGTAACAACCAATATGTTTGGTGATATTTTATCAGATGAGGCCGCCGGATTGACGGGAGGATTAGGGGTCGCCGCCAGTAGTAATATAGGAAACAGCCAAGGATTATTTGAACCGGTTCACGGTTCAGCCCCTAAATACGCTGGGAAAAATATTGCTAATCCTATGGCTAGTTTCCTCTCATCGACCATGATGCTAGAATTTTTAAGTGAAGATAAAATGGCTCAAAAAATGAGAAAGTCCATAACAAAAACAATCAAACTCGGTTTAACGACAAAAGATTTGGGGGGAAGATTAAAAAGTTCCGAATTTACGGATGAAGTTATTAAAAACTTATGATACTTATTAAAATAGGTGGTGGAAAAAAAATCAATCTTGATTATATCTGTGAGGATATTAAAACCCTTATCGATCAAGGAGAAAAAGTTGTTCTGGTTCATGGTGCCAGCGTTATCCGTGATGAAATTGCTAAAAAAATGGGAATGCCAACCAGAACTATTACTTCTCCAAGCGGTATTAACAGCGTCTATTCTGATAAAGATGCGATCGATATTTTCCTCATGACTTATTCAGGTCTTGTTAATAAAAAAATTGTTGCTAAACTTCAACAATTTGGAGTTAATGCCGTAGGGTTGTCAGGAATCGACGGACAACTTTGGAAAGGAAAAAGAAAAACCGCTGTCTATTCCAATGATGGAACAAAAACAAAATTGATTACAAATAACATGACAGGAAAGGTAATAGAAATTAATGTTAATTTAATTAATTTACTTTTGGATAATAAATATTTGCCGGTCGTTTGTCCACCGGCTCTTAGTGAAGAGAATGAAATAATTAATACGGATAACGATTGGGCTGTAGCTGTTATGGCTGGTGCTTTAAAAATAGAAAAAATGGTAGTACTTTTTGAAGCTTCGGGACTTTTAAAAAAATTTGGTAACGAATCATCTTTAATAAAAACGGTTGACAAAAATAAACTTGATGAATATTTTACCTATACCCAAGGACGGATGAAAAAAAAATTATTAGGTGCCAAAGAAGCATTTCGTCAGGGATTAAAAAAAATGTATTGGTCGGATGGTCGAATAAAAAATCCTATTATTAATGCCCTTAAAGGAACCTGTACTATTATTAGTTAATTTTTATTTATGAAAAATTATCAATTTCTTCAGCAAAAATACGTGGTCAACACTTACGTCAACCGAGGAGTTACCTTTGTTAAAGGAGAAGGAGTTTATTTATATGATGAAGCTGGAAATAAATATTTAGATATGATGAGTAATTATGGCGTCAGCATTTTTGGTCATACCGATAAAGAAATTACTCAACAGTTAGAAAGGCAACTGAGACTAATAACAACTTTACATGGCAGCTTTAACAACGATAAAAGATCTGAAGCATCGGAACTGTTGATTAAACGTGCCGGTAAAACTTATATTAATGTTTATTGGTGCAATTCCGGAACTGAAGCGAACGAAGCTGCCTTAAAATTCGCTGTAGCTGCTACCGGTAAAAAGAAAATTATTGCGTGCGACCACGGTTATCACGGAAAAACTCTTGGTGCCCTATCAGTAACTTCGGGAGAAAAATATCGAAAACCTTTTCTTCCACTTTTATGGCAGGTAGAATTTATTCCTCATAATAACCTTCAAGCACTTGAAAAAGAGATCGATAATAATACGGCGGCTTTTATCGTTGAACCAATCCAAGGTGAAGGTGGTATTTATGTACCAAATAAAAATTATTTAAAAAAAGTTAGAGAAATATGCAATAGACGCGGAGTGATCCTTATAATCGACGAAGTTCAAACCGGAATGGGAAGAACGGGAAGTCTATTATGTTCGCAAAAATCAGGCATTGAAGCCGATATCCTGACGATGGGCAAAGGACTGGCCGGTGGAATACCTGTTGGTGCTACTCTTATCAATAATAAAATTTCCGCCGTTATTTTTAAAGGTCTCCACACCTCTACGTTTGGAGGAAATCCTTTGGTCTGTGCCGGAGTAATGGCAACCTTAAATAAAATAGATAATCAATTACTTGATTATGTTGCAGAAATGGGCTCATATTTTTTAAAGGAATTAAAATCAATTAAATCCTCATCCATTTTTGGGGTCAGAGGTCAAGGTTTAATGATTGGTCTCGATGTAAAAATAGATAGGAATAATTTATTGAAAAAACTGCAGGGGGAAAAAATATTAGCCATTCCTGCAGGGGAAACAGTAGTCCGATTTTTACCACCATTTATTGTTGAAAAAAAACACATTGATGAAACAGTTTCTAAATTAAAACAAATTTTGACTTAAAGTAATATGTGCCGTTTTCTTTTGTGTAAATCAAAACAATTTATAAGTCCGAAAAAAATATTGGGTTCGTTTGCTGAAATGGCAGAAAAAAGCAAAGCTTTTGACGGAGATTGGCAAGGAGACGGTTGGGGATTCTCCTGGCTTGAAAATAATAAATGGCAAGAATATAAATCCCTTAAACCTATATGGAAAGAAAAAGGTGAATTTTCAAAATTTCCAGATTCTAATATTTTTTCCATTCATGCGCGAAGCGCTTCTTTTCCACAACATAAAAACAATATTGATTTTAACCAACCTTTTATAAGCGAGTCATATTCGTATGTTTTTAATGGTCTTTTAAAAGGAGTCACTCTTTCACTACCTGGTGATATAGGAGCGCAAAAAATATGGTCACTTTTAAACGTCTATCTTAAAAAGATAAATCTTACTCAATCTTTGTATAAGGTGACCGATATTTTGAAAAAAAATTCTCGGAATATTCTAGCTTTAAATATTGGAGTAGCCGGAAAAAATACTATTTCTGCTTATTGCCATTTTACTGCACACCCAAATTATTATTCTCTACAATATTCAGATAATTCCAATATAAAAATTATTTGTTCAGAAGTTATAGATGGATTCAAATTTAAATCTCTTCCAGCAAACTCTTTGATCACTTTATAAAATTTTATTTTTTCCAAATTCCCAACCTCAATTCTTTAGCAGATTTTTTCGCAGATAATAATTTATTCCGATATTTTAACCCATAAACAATACACGGCTCAGGATATTTAAAATATCACGATATGTAGTATAATGGGTTCTTGTGAAAGGCAAAATACTAAATTTGTTTAAAAAAATATTATTAAGAGAATATTGGTTTATTGATAAGGTTCTTCTTATTGTTTTTGGTACTTATTTAATTATTGAAAAATTTCTATTTTCATATTATCCAAATAAAGGTGATAGATTTTATGAATTAGAAGTTCAAGCTTTTATAACTTTTATTGTAACTTTTGTTGGTATTTCTATACCGATTTTATATAACCTCGAAAGTGAAAAAAGAAAAGATAAACGAATATTAGGTTTTACGCTTGGTTTAACTTGGAATGAATTGAGGTTCAATAAATATATTTTAGATAGTATTAATGGTAATTTTAATTTAGGTGAAATGCTAAATGATATTGAAAATTTTATTGAGTTAATTAATATCATTACAATTAAAACAGAGGGATTAAAAAAAATGTCAGACTTCTTTCAAAAAATAAGCTTTGAAGGATCACAAAATTCAGGGGCAATTACTAAATACAATATTGATGATGACTTTAATACCGTAACTAAAGCTTATGATGACATAACCGCAATACAACTTCAATTTTCAGTTTTACATTCAGATTTATTAGCAAAAAAATTAACTACTAAAACTCACCTAACAGAGCTACAACCACAAAATATTACCGAGATAAAAGAATATTTAAGACAGAGGGCTGATTATTTGAAAAATCAAATTGATGTAACTATACAGTCTGTAAATGAAGCAATTAAATTGTTGAACCTTAGATTAGATAGTATGAATATAAAAGCGGAAGAGGTACCTATTCCAACTTTAAATTAAAAAGAATTTGAATTTACTTTTTCCAAACCCCCAACTTCATTTCCTTTGCAGTTTTTTCCGCAGACAATAATTCATCCTGATATTTTATTTTAGCTCTTTTCTCATAAAGAACAACTCTGGCTAAACCATTTCTTACCAACTCAATATTAAGATTAACTCCGTCAATAAATATATAACCTAAAGTCCTACTAAATTTATCTACCTTGTAATTATCTTCCTGCTCAAAACTAATTTCTTTTCCTAAGACTAAATTTTCAGTAAACGCTTTTGCTTCTTCAAATAACGGTTCTTTAAGTTCTGGAGAATTAACTCCATAAAGCCTAAAGGTTTTTCCATCTGAAAGTTTGAGAGTATCTCCATCGGAAACTTCAACTACTGACAGGTTTTGATTTATGGCATATGAGGGTGTTGGGGAATATGAGGAAGATTTAATTTTTTGTTTCTCAAAGTAACTTCCACCAAAGAAAGATAGAAGCACAAGTAACAAAACTAGAATATATGATACGAGCTTATTCTTCTTTTTCATTTGTCTTTGGCATCTCGAATAATAACCTTCTTGCCTTTTTCGTCCAACTCAAACTCCAGGTTCTGGTTTTGTCTCCAACCTAAAGCTTTCAAAAATTCACGTGGGATAGTAATAACCTTAGAGTATTTGCCGGATGAAGTAATCTTTCTAATAATCTTCATGATGATTTTATTCTACACCTATTTATTTAACCATTTCAACAATACCGGTCGGACTACTTACTAAAAAGCAAAATGAAGTATAACCGACCGGAACACACAAGCGGTTAACCAGCAAGTTCTTCCTCTCGTCTTACCGGAAGAAGAGAGGGAGACAGAGGAAGAGAAGATTAAAATTGGTCGATTGATTATGCCGCTCGATTGCGGGTATGGATTAGGTTAAGGATTTGTAACCCGCAATGGAGCGAGTCCCGATAACATTATTCCTACCCAACCACAGAAACAAACACAACCATATCTCTCTGAGTTGATTTGGCTAGTCACCCACCAAATCAACTGAGAGAGAAAGATAGAACCAAAGCTTTTCAAGTATTCCCCCAAGGTTACTTAAGATTTAGGGACGGGCATTT
>CABIKN020000043.1 GCA_902200405.1 Candidatus Roizmanbacteria bacterium
CTTTTTGTCAGTCGCTTATAACCTACAAAAGTGAACAGTTGGATTATTAAGAAGGGATTTTTTTGACGATAGATACCACGTCTTATTTTTTGCGATTGACATTAAAAATTACCCGTACTAAGATATGAAGTTATGACAGTTACTCTTCTTGATAAAAATAATTTTGAAACTGAGGTTTTAAAAAATAAAGGAACTGTGCTAGTTGATTTTTTTGCCACATGGTGCGGTCCATGTAAAATGACCGGCCCGATCATCGATCAGTTGGCTGAAGAAGTAAAAAATGTAAAGTTTGTTAAAGTTGACGTTGATCAAAATCAAGAGCTGTCTTCTCAATATCAAGTTTTTTCTATCCCAACTTTTTTAATTTTTAAGGACGGACAAGTCGTCGGCCAATTCGTTGGAGCACAAAGCAAAGAAGGATTCTTAACAGAAATAAATAAAGCCACTTAACTAGATATAATCAGATTAAATCGGATTTAATCGGATAGAATCGGTTTTTCTAATTCCATCTAACTTTGTCTGATTACATCTAATTACATCTGATTATAGTTTTAGTACTCGTATCACTCTCCCATGTACCACTTTCAATCCAAGATGTGCTTGGGCAAGAATATATAATGCAAAAGTTGCTAACCAACGGATGCCTGATGTGATTGGAGCTTTTTGACCAACAATAATTTTTTCATCACTTAACGGTAATTTAATATTTTTATAACTGGGGAATTGGGAGTGAGAAACTGCCTGTAGTCCTAGTTTTTTTAAATCTGGTGGCAGTTCAATTGTTTCCGCCCTTGGACTAACAAACGGCCTTACTTCTTCTTCAGGACTGTGCTCTACAGGTTCTTTTATTTCAAATTCCGTCGCAATCGGCTCTGCTTCTTTAGGGAGACCGGCCCCCAACAAATCATTAATTGACGTATAGTTTTTTGTTGACATAATTTGATTATAATATACTTATGATCACTTGTTATTTTGAAAATAATAATAAAGCTTTTCTTCGTCATGTGACAGTCAATGCAATTGTCATTAAGAATAATCAAATACTTCTTGGGTTAAGAGGAACTCTAAATGGCAAGCCAATATCTGAATCGGGAAAGTGGGGCTTGCTTGGTGGATTTTTTAATCATGGTGAAAATTTAATTCAAGCAACAAAACGAGAAGCGCTTGAAGAAAGCGGCTGGGAAATAGATGATCTAAGACTTTTTCGCATTAATGATAATCCAAACCGTCCTCGCGAAGACCGGCAAAATGTTGACATTATTTTTATTGCCAATGCGGTTAAACAAACTGGAAAATCAGACGAAGAAGTTTCTCATCTTCAATGGTTTGATCTAGATAAATTACCTACAAAAGAAGAAATTGCCTTTGATCATGGAGACGCTGTTGAACTTTATAAAAAATATCTAAAAGAAAACTTCCCTCTTCCGGTTTTGGGGTAAAAATTATTTTGATTTTATAAACTCTCTTGCCGCAATCATTCTTCCTAAACCCTCAGAGTCAGTGTAAGCACCAATCATTTTGTAGCCTGATTGTTTATACATTTTTTCACTTTTTTTATCATTAATTTTAAAACTTGTCCATACTCCTCTACTATTATTTTTTTCCGCCCACTTTTCAACATTGCCTAATAGCTTTTGCTCTAAACCTTCATCTTCTACTCCCTTTGAGACATTGATTATTGCGTGACTGTAAGTACTCAATTTATCTTGAAGTGACTTAACAGGAGAAACTTTAGAATATTCTATCTGAGCATACCCAACATAAAAATCAGAATAAGTGGCAAGAAAGGCACTTCTTAAAGGTTTTTTTGCAAAAGTCTCTACTTCCTTCATAACATCTTGAAATTCTATTCCTTCTAGTTTACTTTTAACAGAAGCTAATAATATCATTTTTTCATCATCAACTTCAAAAGTATTGACAGACCCTTCTGTCATCTCATTAATTATTCCTAAACCCATTAATCTTGTCAGAATGGCACCAGTCGTACCAGAAGCCTGTCTTGTGCCAGCTCTTAAAATCCAATTTTGTCTTAAACTATTAATTTTTTCCCAAGCTTCTTGGTCACCAATATCCAATAGTGCTATAATTTCTTTCATTTTTTTATCCGCGACTTGGGCTCCAGAATCATCAAAATTTCCTTTTGCTATTTCCTCTGCCGCCTTTCTTGCTTTAACTAATTCGGGATGAATATCTCGACTTTCTTCATCAGTCATATGATCTAAATTATAATATATCTAATCTTATATCGCCTTATTCAAATATTGATTAGGGGTACACTACAATTAATTAATTAATTGTAGTGATTAGATTCCTTTTTCTTTTTTACGTTCGTGAGCAATTTTTTCTTGCCAAGCGTCCTTCCAATTAATGCCATATTTGCCTGGCCTTCTTAACTCAAGGATTAATTCTTCAAAAAAATTAATTATTTTTTCATTTCTCACTGTGCTCTTTAAAGCGTTAACTATTCCTCGACTGTTTTCTTTGACCAAATTAAATTTAGCAATGGTTGATGGTGATACTTTTAAGGACTTGGCAATATTATAGTAATCAAGTTTTTTCATTAACATATAAAAGATGGCAACCCTTTTGGCTATCATTATTCTTTCCGCAGGTGATAATAAATCATGTATTATGTTTTGAAACTCTTCTTCATCTTTATCTTTACTAATAACTTCAAAAAATAAAGAAAAGACTTTTTCCAACACATCGTCGTCGACTTTAAATTGAGATATTCTAGTCATACTACAATTAAATAATTAATTGTAGTATTCTTGTCAACCGCTTATAACCTACAAAAGTATATTTATAAGCTGTTGTGACAACAAATTATTGAGATTATATAGGTAGCTTAGCTAGAAGCTTTTTGAAATTAAAATTTGATAAAAATCTATATCCGTAAAAAAATGAGAAAGAATAAAATAGATCGGAAATAATTGTGTTGCGGAAAAATGGTAAACCCATGATATAACTTTGCGTTAAACCACTTATGTTTTTTTGATACATCGTCCCCGTTGCCCAAACACCAAAGTTCGTTATCATAAAAAATAAAACTGAAGAAACTAAACTCGCTTTGAGTAACGACTGCCATTTATTAGTTTTTATTAATCCTCCGATTAAAGCAATAATAATAAAACTCAGATAAACAAAGGGCATGGTTTTATGAAATCCTAAAAAAATATCAGAAATAAACATTGCGGCCAAAGGAATTAATAAAGCAATTTTATTTTTAAAATTAGCTCCGGAAAAAAGGGCTAATCCTCCTATTGGAGCAAAATTCGGCGCATGAGGAATCAACCTCGCAACAACAGCTAATAAAATTATTAACAAATATGAACCCACTGATTTTAGTTTTGTTTTTTTCATTGGTGTAGAGATTATAAGACAACTTCGTTGTTTTTTCCATACTTCCGAGCTAAATCAAAAAAAAGGTCAGATAATCTATTCAGATATTTAATAATTATTAATTGATTGCTTGTCCTGAGCGAAGTCGAAGGATTATTAAAATATTCAACAAAAATTCTTTCAGCGCGGCGACAGCTTACTCTTAGAATATGAAATAATGCAGAGGCTTCATTGCCGCCAGGAATAATAAATTTATTTAATTTCGGAAGTTTTCTTTCAATTTCATCAATTGTTTTTTCAAAAATTAAAACTCTGTCTTCTAAAAATAATAAATCAGTTTTTGCTCCTGAAAGAAAACTCATGATCTTATACAAATCTTTTTGTATATTAATCAGTAGTTGATTATCTTGTTTGTTTTTTAATTTGACAACAACCAGACCGATGTAGGAGGTTAACTCATCAATTGATCCATAGGTCTCAATCTGACAGTCGGCTTTTGAAATTCTTTTCCCACCAAAAAGACCGGTTGTTCCGAAGTCACCAGTGCGAGTATAGATAGACATATTAACACTCCGAATATCCGCATCCATAACATTTTTTACAGCCCTCTTCGTGGACTAAGGTTACCTCACCACACGATGGGCAGATATCAAAAGAGGTCGATCGGGCAACAGCTACTGCCGGTTGAATCAATGACGGTTGAGTCGTTGCGGTTACTAATTTTGGGTCTTCTTTAACAACTCCATTGGTTCTTTTCTCCCCATTCATTCCATAATGCATCGATAGTACTTTGGCAACTGCGTCCGGCAGACTTCGTATTCTATCCTTTCCAAATCCCATGGTTCTTGCTCCTCCAATTCCTTGCAGTTGGGTAATAATTTCATTGACACGATCAAAAACAGAAATATGAGACGAAAAACGTAAGGCAACCGAAATCATTCTCCCCAAGCCTTCGGCCATTGCATAGACATCACTTCCAGCCTTACCAACATTAATAAAAATTTCCAATGGTTCCGGGGGATTGCCTCCATTGGTATTTAAGGTAATAAAAGCAATTCCAACCGGTGTATTAATTCTGTAAGTAGCGCCGTGAACAACCATCGGGCGGGGTTTAATAGTGTAAGAGGAAGGAGGGCAAACTACTTGTTTGCTTGTCTTGGCTTCCGCCGGCTCAGGTTTTCGCTCTAATACGCCGGGTCGAGAGCCATCCCTCATGTAGGCAATTCCCTTGCATCCTAATTTATAAGCTAAATTATAAAGTTTTTTAACATCTTCAACTGTGTGAGAAGTTGGAGCATTAACCGTCTTTGAAATTGAAGCGTCAACATATTTTTGAATCATTCCCTGAACTTTTACATGATCTTCCGGTGTTAGCTCATTAGCAGAAACAAACCATTCTGGTTTTTTTACCTTTTCAGCTTCGACTTCTTTTGAATGTTTTTTAAACCAAGAATCATAAAGATCATGGCGGATTATATGAGTGCCAATTCTATCTTTTCTGATAAATTCAAATTCATAGACTGGCTCGATTCCACTGGTAGTCCCAGCCATCAAAGAGGTTGATCCAGTTGGGGCTTGCATCAAAAGTAAAGAATTTCTTATTCCATTCTTTTTAATTGATTTTTTGACATCATCAGGTAGCTGGTCTACAAACTTTCCTTCTAAATAAAGTTTTCGATCATATTTAACAAAGCTTCCTTTTTCACGAGCATAGTCAGATGAAGCTTGATAGGCCTCATCGCGGATTAGTTTATAAAGCTTCTCAATAAATTCAAGTGATTCTTCTGAACCATAACGCAAATGTAATTTAATTAAAACATCACCTAATCCCATTGTTCCAAGTCCTATCCTTCTTTCTCCTTCAAGTTGGGTTTTACGAATTCCTTCAAATATATAGGGATCCATATCTACCACATTGTCTTGAAAACGAACCGCTGTTCTTACAATGTTCTTTAAAGCTGTAAAATCAAATTTTCCTTTTTCATCAATATCTTTTCCTTTAACTAAAGCTGATAAATTTATTGATCCTAAATTACATACGCCCCATGGAGGCAATCCTTCTTCTCCGCAATTAGAAACCAATAGTCCGTTAGCGGAAAAACCGTGAATTCCTTCAACAGTAATGTCAAAAACTTCCTCAATTTCTTCTTTTTCTAATTTCAAGAAAGTCGCATCCGGTTTTTCTTTATAAGGGCCACGACGGTATAAAGAAAGAAAAGATTGCAGTTTGTTTTGTTTTTCCTGTTGTAAAAATCCCACTAATCCGGAAAACTTTATTAAGTTTTCTTTGGAAATTACCAGTTCATGATAGGCTTGGCAATTATATAGTTTTAGTCCTCCTCGACCATCAGGTAAGAACCTTTTTCCTTCTTGACGACGATTTTCATAGATTTTACTAAAAATGCCAAAATTTAAAAGTAATCTTTGGACACTAATAAGAAGAGATTTTTTTATTGACGTTAATCTGACACTAACTCCTTTTTCTATCGTCCCAATTACTGTTCCATCACTAGAAAATATTCCCTGTAAAAATCCCCGTTGAATGCCTTCCGAACCGGCAAAAACCGCTTCCGGTACTTGATATTTATTTTCATGAGATAAACCGTATCGGTAAGCAATCCTCCATAATCTTACCGACTCAATCACAGCCTTATTCTCTTTTTCAATATACTGGGGAGCAATATGATAAGGCCGGGCGACGACCTGTTCTCCTTCGACCATTTTTTCTACCATTAAAGCAAACCGAGGAGCCAACTCTTCTTTTTCTTTTTGATAAAAATACAAAGTAACGACGTCTTTTTTTATTGAGCCGTCACCGACCAACCAACCTAAAACTCTGCCTTCATCCAACGTTCCTTTTGTTCCAAAATATCCGCCTGTTGCCAAAATAATTTTCTCGCCTTTTTTAAGTTCGCCTGCCGACTTTTTCCCGGAAGGGGTAAAAACCTTATGATCTGCTGTTAATCTTAATTGATATCCTTCTTTAGTAATCAGACGGTAAACCTGTTTTTTTCCGGTCAACTTAACGGCAGTTGAAAGATAGTCTTTTCCGTTCACTACGACTCTAAAAGGTAAGCGCTTTTCATAAAGTTTTTTCATTGTAATCAATCCGTTAGTGGTATTGACTAAAGTGTCTCCGGTGACACATGGATTAACACAGATAATTTTATTCCAATAATAATTATTGTAAAGTTTATTATATCTCTCCATAAAAACGACGCCCGGCTCAGCTGATTTCCAGGCGGCGTTTGCCACTAAATCCCAAAGTTTTCTGGCCTTAACAATTTTATGAACAATAACTTTTTTACCCATTTTTTTCCAAGCATCCAAATCGCCTGTCCATTTTCGATCATATTCCGGATCTTTAATGTCCGGAAATACTAATGGCCAATCGGAATCTTTTTCAACTGCCTCCATAAAAGTATCAGAAACACAAAGAGAAAGATTAGCTCCATTGATTTTTGATAAATCCTGTTTGACAGTAATAAATTCTTCAATATCAGGATGCCAGTCCCAAAGCATAAGCATCAAGGCGCCCCTTCGGGTTCCCCCTTGCTGAATAATATCTCTCGTGGCAACTGAAAAAAGCTCGGCCCAATTTATTGGCCCTGATGAAAAACCATTGACTTTTTTGACCCTTGTTCCTCGGGGACGGAGAGACGAAAGATTAATTCCAACCCCGCCGCCTCGAGCCATAATCTCTACCATCTGCCCTAAAGTTTTAAGGATTCCTCCTCTTGAATCCTCTGGAGATGGGATAACAAAACAGTTGTAAAAAGAAACATCGTAACCTGTTCCAGCCCCGGATAAAATTCTGCCTCCCGGAACGTATTTAAAATCTTTTAAAGCTGAATAAAATTCTTTTTCCCACTTTTTTTGTTTTGATTTTTTTTCAACCACTGAAACGGCTTTAGCAATTCTAGCCCACATCTCTTCCGGTCGTTTTTCCATCGCTTTACCTTCTTTATTTTTTAATGAATAACGATCCAAAAAAACCTTTTCTGAAATTCCTTTTAATTTCATATTATTTCTTCCGATTTAATCGGGATTAAATTTTTTTAATTCTTCCTCAAAGTCATCCAAATCAACAAATCTTCTAAATACTGAGGAAAATCTGATATAAGCCACTTTATCAATTTTTTTTAATCGTTTAGAAGCTAAATTACCAATTGTTTTACTTTCTATTTCCGCTGCATCTTTCTCTTTTAGTTCTCTTTCTACTTCGTTGATTATTTTATCAATTTTTTCAGCGGTTACAGTCGTTTTTTCGCATGATTTGAAAAGGCCGCTTCTGAGCTTTTCCCGATCAAATCTTTCTCTTTTTCCATCTCTTTTAATTACTATTATGGGTAATTCTTCCAGTCTTTCGTACGTTGTAAATCGTTTATCACATTTTGGGCATGATCTTCTTCGTCTAATCGTTGTTCCGTCCTCAGACACTCTTGTTTCAATTACCTCGGTATCATGGTGCTGACAGAATATACAGTACATAATATTCTAGTTCCAAGTCTATCAAGTTTTTCAAGTTCATCAAGTAAAAAAATTTCTTGACAAACTTTATAACTTGAAACTTGATGAACTTTATCTAGTGCGATATTAAATTTAAAACACTACCTGGCAGTTTTCAAGAGGTCAAAATATATCAAAACCATATCAATCCGCCAGCTGGCGGATTTTAGCCTCAAAATATATTTTAATTTTCTGGTAAAAGAATATTCTATTATTTTTGTGAACAAAATATGTTAATTCAACTACTATAATGAGTATAAGTGTATGTTCCTTACCGATTTCCTTTTCCCAAAATTTTGTCTTGGTTGTGGATACATCGGGGTCTATCTTTGTCGAT
>CABIKN020000044.1 GCA_902200405.1 Candidatus Roizmanbacteria bacterium
TGTGATAGGACTTGTGGTAACAATGAAGCAATGGAACAATAATAACAATAAATTATTCTTGATATATTTTGCGCTTTCCATATTTCCTTCTCTCGCCATCTATCCTTGGGAAAATCCCAGCATGCTCCGTACCTTTACCGTCTTACCGTCAGTTATTTATTTTATCGGTCAAGCAATTATTATCTTGTGGACGACCGCATTCAAGATAATAAAAAATAAGTTTTTTCAATACTTAATACTAAATACTATATACTTTTTGGTTTTTATTTCTTGCTTCTACGAACTTCGCACTTATTTTAAATATCAAGCCCCTGTCTTTGAACATTCATTTGAAATTCGATATCCGCTACAAAAAGCGATTAAAATGAAAAACGTTTATGAAAAAAATAAATAATTTTATAAATAAATATTCCTCCTTTTTAATTCCTTTTTGGTTATTTTTGATTGCGTTTTTTTTGAGAGTTTATCGAATCACAGAGTTTGCCGCCTACCATCAAGATCAGGTTAGGGATCTTATCTATGTCAAAAGTCATTTTGACGCTGGGACAATGATTTTACTCGGACCAAAAGCTTCCGTCGGGAACTTTTTTTTACCTCCTTTCTGGTACTACCTGATGAACATTGCTTTTGTTTTTTCAAAATCGCCCCTCGCACCTGCATTTATGGTGATTATATTTTCTTCACTTACAACTGTACTAATTTATATATTTTCAAGAAAAATTTTTAATCAAAATGCTGCTTTTTTTTCGGCCTTACTTTACGGCGTCTCTCATATGTCAATCGAACATTCTCGTTTTGCCTGGAATCCAAATCCTATCCCGTTTTTTGCAATACTTACATTCTATTTTCTTTATGAATATCTATTTGAAAATAAAAAAAACAGTTTTTATTTTGGATTAATATCAGCTAATCTCGCTCTTCAACTTCACTATCAGGGCTTTGTGATCTTGGCATTTTTTTACTTGATCTTATTCTTAAACAAAAAAATATCCGTCAAACAATTTTTATATTCATTTTTGATTAATTTAATATTAGTACTTCCGTTAATTGCCTATGAAATAATTAATAAATTTCCGAATACTCACGGAATAATTAACTTTATTACCTCGCAATCAAAAAATAATCTTAAATATTTCGGCGTTCCATTTTTTATAAAATATATTTTCCGGGAATTTTCTCTATTTCTAGCCAGAACGATTATTATTAAAGAAAAAATACTGGGTTATTTACTACTTTTTGGATTTGGAATTTCTTTTATTTTAAAAACTGGTGATAAAAAATATTCTGTTTTAAAAATATTTCTCATGTTTTCAATAGCTACACTTTTTTTCTATAAGAATTCTTTGATTGATTTCTACCTGCTATTTTTGATTCCGGTAATTATAATTTATTTTGTTCTGACAATAAATAAATATCTTCCGGGAAAGATTTCTTATTTGATATTTTTTATTACCGCTCTAATCAGTGTGTACACTTCTCCTTCATTTTACGGTTTTGATAAGACTTTTCTTGCCGTTAACCAGGCTGTGAAACTAACAACTAGTAGTTCAAATTATTGCCATGTTTATAAAATATTTCCTCAAACGTTTATTGAAAGTAAATTAAAATATTTGGTATCTCTGGAAAAAAACTCGCCAATTAAGACAGATTGTGAGAAAATATTGTATCAACAGATGTGCCGTCCAATGATTAAGACTATTTATTATTTTTGCGAGCCGGCAAAATGCCAAACAGTTGACCTTAACTTAGAAGTAATTAAAAAAGTTAACCAGGGAAATTACTGGGCAGGGGTAGATATTTATCAGTTCGATTATTAAAATGTTTGATATTTGCAAAATCATTGATTCGGTTAAAAAAAAGTTCACAAGAAAAGATTTTTTAATAATCCTGAGCTTAGTTGGATTGTATTTTTTAACCCGTCTGATAAATCTTGATAAGTTTCCAATTTTTTCTGATGAAGGTATTTATATCCGCTGGGCTAAAGTCGCCTGGCACGATGCCTCTTGGAGATTTATATCCTTGACCGATGGCCGTCAGCCACTACAAACTTGGGGAACGATACCTTTCCTAAAATTATTCCCTCAAAATTTGCTTTTTGGCGGAAGAATGTTTTCAGTCGCGACTGGTTTTGTTTCCTTGGCCGGCATATTTAGCCTATTATTTTATTTATTCAATAAAAAAACTGCTTTCTGGGGTATGTTTTTATACATTTTTACGCCTTTTTTTCTTTTTTATGATCGGATAGCTTTAGCCGATTCTGCGGTTAACGCCGGTTTTATCTGGATTTTATTTTTTTCCATATTAGTTGTAAAAACATTAAGACTTGATCTGACCTTACTTTTTGGAATAACGGCTGGAATGGCCATGCTTACCAAATCGTCAGTTAGAATGTTTATTATGCTTTCTGCTTTCGCTCCGGTGTTAATTTGGAATAAAAAATTTGGGAAAAATGTAGTCAGTAAGACCATAAACTACTTTATATTGTTTGTATTGGTTTTCGCTATTGCAATGGTTCTTTATAACATTCAAAGGCTGTCCCCTTTTATGCATTACATTGAGCAAAAAAATAACACCTTTGTTATGCCCTTTGCGGAATTTATTAAAGCTCCCTTTGCAGTCCTTTTACCAAATTTAAAATTAATACCCTATTATGTATTTTCTGAGATGGGTTGGCTAACCGGATTTTTAGGAATCGCCGGTCTTATTTTCTTATTGGTAAAAGATTTTAATTTAGGATTATATCTTTCTATTTGGTTGATCACTCCATATTTCGCTATTGCTGGTTTATCCCGAGTAATTTTCCCCAGATATTTAATATTTTTAGCAACCTTACTTACAATTTTTTCCGCCTATTTATTATCAAACTTAAGATCAAAGTTAATCAGATATGTTCTCTTAGTTGTATTTTTATTGATTTCTTTCTTTTATGCGTATGGATTTTATTTCAACCCTTCGTTCATTCCATTTCCCGAAATTGATAAAGGCCAGTATGTAGAAGGTGAAACAGCTGGATGGGGTGCTCGTGAAATGATGGAATTTGCGAGAGTTAAATCAAAAGAAAAACAGGTAATCATCTTGGCTGAGGGAGATTATGGATTGATCGGTGACGTTTTAAACGTCTTTTTGAAAGACGACGACAAAATAAATATCCGCGGTTTTTGGCCGTTAGATGAAAAAACTTTATTGGATAATCAAAAAGAGCTTAAAGAGAATTTGGTCTACGTAGTATTTTCTCAAAGAAAAGAATTTCCAACCAACTGGCCAATTAAGCTTATTAAAAAGTATGATAAACCGGGCTTAAGAACTGCTTACTATTTATTTGAGTTAACAAAGTAATTTGAATTTAATCTTATATTTTGTTTGTTAATTCTGAGAGAGCATCAACATAGCCTGCGCCTTTTTTACCTGATTTTATAATTTTAGCACCAGATTTTGTATTTATACGTCTTACTGCTACTGATATAGTTGAATCTCTAATAAGAGCCCCATTCATCTCCTTTTCTGCTGTTTTTTTAATTTCTGGACCAAAAATAGGTGCCCCTCCAAAGGCTCGTACGATTGAAAGTATGAGTGATTCAAATACACTTAATTTAATTTGATTTTTAAAAGTTTTTTCCATATTTCGTAAATTTTTAATAAAAGTACATTATCCCATAATAACTATTAAAAATCAAGTGCTTTTATCTAAAAGGGGTGTCCAATTTGAGAACGAATTTATGGGTAAATATTGGATACATTCCCCACAAAGCCATACCTAGAAGAAGTAATAAATAAGTTTTATTAATTTTCATATAAATATTTAGGAAAGGCTTATTTTTTCAAGATATTTTTTTATTTTTTCATCATTTTTTTCAAATCCCGTCATATATTCAACCTGCTCAGAATAATCAATATCGTCAAAATAACCAAGTTGAGTACGAAATAATTTTTCATTAAATTCAGTTTTAAAAATACTGATTGTTTTATCAATTAATTCTTTAAGTGAATACTTTTGGAAAATAAAATAAAGGTCAACGTAGTCCTTCCATTTTGCTCGCCTACCTAGTGCAAAGGCTTTCATTGCCCCAAGAGTAATCATGTCAGGCAGTTTCAACGTTTGCTCAAACGTTATATTTCTTTGAATTATAAAAGGATAATGGAAAAAAGTAACCTTAACTTTATTAATAAGAACTGTTAACTCACTCGTTCCTTGAGAAAAGGTGTGATCAATAGTTTTATTTTGCATTATTGTATTGCGTATCATCATTGGGTCAAATATATTATCTGTAAACAAATCAAAATCGATGGATCTTCGGTGTCCTAGATGAAGTGCGATTGCCGTACCACCTACAAGATAAAAATCTGATGAAAATGATTTGATAAAAGGAAGTAATTGTTTTTGATTAGTATTAAATATATTTTTATACATGATTGTTGTTGAAATAACGTAAAAAATAGGACTTAATTGCCGGTTGGTAATTTGTTCTTTTATTTTTTAATGACTTATTAAATAAATTGGCTGTTTCATCTAATCCCTTAACTTTGATAAATTGTTGAACATCATCCCAGTTACCATAATTCAACACATGTTCCAGGACGGACTCCTCTGAAAGTTTTTCCGGATCTTTTACGTACCAAGCAAGGTAGGGTTTATTTTTAATAATATTATTAACTGTCATATTATATTTTATCAATAAATGAAGTTGAAATGGGAGATTTTGGGTTGACATACTCCCCGAGGCAATCTTAGGAAGTATCTGTATCGCGTCATTCCCGCGTAGGCGGGAATCCAGGCTAAATATTCATTAATTATGATATAGAAGGTAATTATCGTCTGGATCCCCTTCTTCAAGGGGATGACGTAAGATGTACAATCGATTAATCGATGATACAAATTGACTAGTTGATTGGTAATATTTAGAAAATAGCTTTGAACCCCCGGGGTTCATAATTAAGAGTTATATGTTCCATCAGGCAGAAATTCAAGGTCAATTATTTCTTGAATCATCTGTATTATTTGATTAATATTTTTTCCTCTGTTGAAGCTGAAAAGATTGTGATATAGGTTATTTCTAAAAGTATTGAACCACCTAAGTCTAGAAACATATTTACCTAAGTAGGGAATAGAAAACAAGAATGATGTTTTGTTTTCAATGGATCCAGCTTTTTGAAGATTAAGACTTAGCTCAAGTTGAACTTTATTACTACCCCGAAAAGTGTATTTGCCTTTAAGAAATAGGTCATCAAACGTATTAATAGCTTGACCAAAAGTTAGTTCGGGAAATTCCTCTATATGTAAAATTAAATTTTGTTTTTTTGTTATATCAATAAGTACCATTTTGACAATTAATTTAAGGTAGTCTTCCATATTGGCGAACTGAAGCATAAAGATAGATAGCCATACTTCGGGCGTTGCCTTTTGATTATCTATTTTGTTTTTTAAATCCTCAAGTAATTTTTCTAGGGCAGACTGGTTTTCAACATGCCCTTTCAAGATGTGATAGCTTTCCGAGAAACTTTTTTACATATCGAATTAGTTTAACATTTTTAAATAAATCTGAATATTAAACACCTCCTTATTACCTTAGTTTTGGGGGGGCATATTACCCTCAAAATCACTTCTTCACCCAACCCCTTGTGGATATTTAGGCTATGAAAAAAACCCTAATATCGTTTAGCAGCACGAGGTGTTATTGTTATTACAGTGCAATATTTTTGAATCATTTCATAGTTTTGTTTATCATAGCCTTCTATAGAAGATGAAATTGGACATTGTTTATTCGTTTGATTTCTAATTTGAGCTTGATATAGGTTTTGTTTTTGATAGCAATCTACTGCTTGAATGTCTATATTTTGAGGATTAGTTGAAGGACAAGCTGGAGTTTGTGAAAAATCTGAATTACATAATGGTATCATTGTGGGAGCAACTTCTGGATCACAATATAAACGATTTCCCCAAAAGTCTGCTACTAAAACCTTAGCCTTGCTTTCTATTGTAGAAGTTGGTGTCTGTGTCGTTTGTGAGGGATTATTAGAGCAAACATCTGAATGCTCTAAATCTATGATTTCTTTTGGAAAATTATATTGCTGTAACAATTTACATGAAGTTAAAGTCATTTGTTGTCCTCTTAATACCTCTTTCCATTGACCATTAATTTTTACAGCATACCAACCAGCACCGCCACCTCGACCTGTTGGAGAGCTAACAAAACCTTGTGCATAGTCGCCTACTATCTTATTGACACTAACCACTATGTTAGGATCATTAGTTGTATTTATGGCAGAGGTTAATTCTTTTCTCCATGCAAGCCGTGTTTGATCAACAATCCCACAAAAGAAATTACCAAATAAAGAGGATCGAGAATAAAGAGTAACTAAACACTTTAAGTCACCTTTTGTGTATCCCATGAAAAGTGCCACAGGGAATTCGCTACTACGAAAGGTGTTTCGGTCATCTTTTTGGAATCCATTTGATAGAAAGAATTCGTTTACTTCGCTTTGCAGAGGTTTTAAAGCATCTTCTGTTACATCTTTTAAAATATTGAGGTCAGGATACTGGGCAAAATTGCCATATTTCCCTGTATGAGAACTTGCAGATGTCCCAATAGTAAAAGCCTGACATATTAAGGGAGCTATTTCTTTACCAATACCAAACCAATTAATACTGCTCCACTTTTCAGTAATTTCTGCAGTAACATTTAAGGCTTTTTCCAAATCAACTAAGATTTGTTTTGAATCAGCCATACTTTGACTAATATTTATAGTTGGTGTTAATTTGGTTATCTGGGTTGGGATTAGTAATTTTGTTGTTTTATTTATAGTTTCTTTCTTTATAAATAGTCTTTTGAAAAAATCTGAGAAAAAAAGTTTGATTCTTTGAAATATATTAAGCGTTTCCTTTTTGATTATTGTTGGAGTTACAGTAGGATTTGGATTGATAAAATTATTATTTTTGTTGTTATTTGATTGTGTGGGTATCGTTTCAGTAATAACATTACGCACAACATTGTCTTGGGCAAATATAAAAGAAGGAAGAAAAACAAATATAAATAAAGATATGAATAAGAACAATTGCTTCATGTTTATGTAAACCCATTATACTCCTTCTTTACATTCTGGTATTAATTTCAGTAGTTCTTTAAGATCTCCTTAAAATCATTTCCAAATCCTAAGTGGCTCGTCCCAGCCACTCGCTACATAACCTCGGAGGTTGTGTAGTGGCTTAGCAAAACGGCCTTATTGAATTGTGATGTTGAATTTTATGTTGAGGGCGCGGGCAACGCGCTCAAGAAGAGAGATTGAGGGTTTAGCATTGGCTCCTTCAAGACGAGAGATGACCGCCTGACCGGTTTTTACTTTTTTTGCTAATTCTTCTTGAGTCATTTTTTGTTTGATTCTAGCATCTATCATTTGACCTGCAATCTGAAATTCGGTCTCCAGTTTATTATATTCTTTGACAAACTCTGGATCCTTCATTAATTCTTTTTCAAGTTCATCCGCACTTATCCATTTTTTACTATTTAATTTTTTCATATTTTTTTTGATCTTTCAACTGCTAAATTAATGTCTTTTTTTAGTAATTTTTGAGATTTTTTAGTTATTATATGGACTCCGTATATATTGCTTCCCTTTATACAAACAAACAGTCTAATATTTCCTGCTCTAAGTTCCCAAATATTTCTCGTGATCTTTTTGATATATTTTGGACCTATTTGAAAACCATAAGTTTCAAATAATATTCTTGTTTTTTTCAGTCTAGCTCCATCTTTCTTACTTAAACTGTTGATAAAGGACGTAATTTCATTTAAATAAAAAGTTTTCATATATATTTTATGATAAATTTATCATAATGTCAAATGTTTTTTAATTTGTGATTTATCATTTGTTATTCAATTGTTATTTGAATTTTGTTATTTGTTATTTATTTTGTCAACTGCTTATAACCTACAAAAGAAGTATTTTAGATCGTCATAACAATATATTATTGACGATATACATCGTACCTAAGATGAAGCTTTGCGGACATAAAGATTGGCTTGCCAAGTCATCCCTCCGACTATAAAGAAAAAACCAATGTATTGTTGAATGCTAATTGTTTCTTTAAGAAAAAAAACTGACCCAAGTA
>CABIKN020000045.1 GCA_902200405.1 Candidatus Roizmanbacteria bacterium
GTAATAAAATAAAAAAAACTAAACCTACTAAAGTCCAAAAAACATTGAAGTTAATTTCATAAAGCAGACTCTTGTGGACGATTTCCGAACTGCTAATTGGCTACAATTATGTAAACTAATTGTAGCTGGCTGGAAATCGTCCCTTATCCAGAGTTAGTATATCAAAAATCAATACAGTTTTTAAATTTTTAAAAGTTAGATATAATCTAATAAAATTTATATTAATGAGACAACACCTAAATCAATTGGTTCCAGTCAACGCTAAAATCATGTTCTGTAACATCTTGACCATTTTCCTTTACAAACTGTACGGTCCTTTTATTTTTCATGTAGTTGTTGTATGCTAAATCAGATTTGCTTTGACCATTTACTATAACATAACTATGCAAATCTTTTTTTACCCACCATATTCTTGCATTAGTCGGACCTCCATATTGAGTAACTATTAATCTAGAAAAAAATCTACAACTTACACCGTGTTCTAATATTTGATGATTCATATCTGGAACTAATTGAGCTATTATTGGAATAAAATATGCCGTTAACTTACCTTGTCCTAAATTTGGTACTAATTTTTCAACCATAATAGTTACAAGCATATCAGAGGTTAATGAATAATTAAAGTTTCTGTATAAATCGCATACATTTGAGACTCTGGGTTACTATGCTCAAGAAGTAATAAGCTTAAAACCAGCAGGTATTGACGGTCGTAGGATTTCTAAAGAAACTTGACGAGCAGGATTATCATATGGAGGAATATGAAGAGAGCTTGAGTTTCCACTTAGTTGAAAGGTTTTTTTATTATTTAAACATGCGAGACTACCACCATCTTGAGGAAGATACATGCCAGCTGCTAAAGCGTAGTGAATATGCATGAGCTTTCCCGGTTTATCTTTAAAAATAATAGTTTTTTTATTTTCTCGTACAAATTTATATGGCATTGATTTAGTGGTGGCAAGTTCAGCCATTGTTTCGATACTTGCTGTGATTATTTTAGACTGAAGTGAATCTATTACCTCTGTAGAAGTTTTCGCTTTGACGCTTCTCATTAAATATCGACGCATTACTGTTATACCAAATGGATCTTTAATCGTATCCATACTCATAAGTAACCTTTCTAAATCTGGTAAACTCATCGTGTCAATTTTTTCAAAATCAAATTGTTCAACCATTACTAAATTATATCAACAACTTATAGTATTTTCGAGAGCAATTCAGATATTAATTAATATAGACCTTCAAGAAGCTCTAAAGAAGGCTCTCGTGGGCGACTTCTGAATTGCTAATTGGCTACAATTATGTAAACTAATTGTAGCTGGCTGGAAATCGTCCCTTATCCAGAAATAGTTTACCAAAAATCAATGATGTTTTTGAATCTTCAAGAGTAATGTTGTTTTTTATACAAAATGATAAAATGTTTTTGTATGGATGTACCACAAGAAAAGAAAATAATTGACGAATCCATTTTGTATATCAAACACAATAAAAAACTTCTTTGTTCCGAATTTGCCAGTATCGAAGAGTTTCCTCCTACTAATCGTCCATTCTCAATATTTATGGCTGGATCTCCTGGGTCAGGCAAAACAGAATTTTCGACCTCTTTTATAAAAAATTTTACAAACATCGACGAAAAAATAAAAGTTGTGAGGATTGACGCAGATGAAATTAGAAAAATTTTACCCCATTTTACTGGTAAAAATTCATATTTGGTTCAACCCGCAGCTGCCTTAGGAGTAGAAAAACTCTATGACCATGTCCAGGATTATAAGCAAAATGTAATCGTTGATTCAACTTTTGCAGATTATAAAATTGCGCATAGTAATGTAAAAAGAGCAATAGATAAAAATCGAAGAGTCGGAATAATTTATCTGTACCAAGATCCATTAATAGCTTGGGATTTTACAAAAAAAAGAGAGGCGTTGGAAGGAAGATACGTTCCAAAAAATATCTTCATTGATGCTTTTTTTAACGCTAAAGAAAATGTTAATAAAATAAAGGTTGAATTTGGGAAAAAAATTATGTTATCTTTAGTTATTAAGGATTTTCAAAATAAGGTTGAAAAAACTAAATTAAATATAGATAAGATTGATAATTTCTTGAAATTATCTTATAATAAAGAAGAGTTATATAACGCACTAAAATGATAAAACTATTTTTCGTAAATAAAAAGGTTACACCAAAAAAGGATTTCTTTGATCTTAATTCAAAAGAAAAAGTAAAGATTATAAGAAAGTCTGCGAGAGAAGCTAATGAACTTCAGTTGGGTCTTGTGAAAAAATATAACCTTGTTTACAACAATAAATAGATAAATTTGATTATCAACCAAGTGAATCTTAAGCATGAATAGCTAACAACCTGTTAGAAATCATCCCTTATCCAGAAATAGTTTACCAAAAATCAAAGCAATTTCTTCAATTTTAACTCCGTTTATGTATTCAAACCACAATAAGTTTGTATATAATAAATACAAAAATGGGTAGACAAAAAATAGAGTTTAAACTTCAACAAGCGGTGCAAAGAGGATTTAAAAAAGAAAGCGATGTTTTCTATGTAATAGCTCAAATAAGAAAATATTTTGAATTAATTTACCCAAATAAAGTAGAAGGAGAATTAAAATACCCAACTTTTTATTTAATTGCTGATTGGATTCTTCATTCATCATTAGATCGAAAATTAGCATTAAAAAAAATTCAGGAATTTGAGGCTTTTTTCAAAGATCATCAAAGCGACCAAATGTTTAATTTTATGAAAAGTGGTTTTACCCTTTTTAAGGATTTAAAAAAAGATATGGAGAAAATTTTTGTAACACTCCAACTAGATAATTTTATATTTTCTAATAGAAAAGAATGGCTTAAATTTGTTGGATTACTTATCGAAATACTCAAAGATTTACCTTTGTTAAGTAAAGGCAAAATTAAATCATTCAAGTTTGACGAAGGTTTTTTTGTAGGCGATAAACGAGCAGTTTCCTTTACTATTCATTTTGCAGACTGTTCGAGCAAAAGTTTTACCATGGATCTTGAGCTGGTTGATTCAGATTAGTTTAGGTCGATATAATAACGTAAATTGACATATCAAAACTTTTTTAACTCTAAGAGAGCTTTTTCATAAGAAACACACCATAAATAAAGGTATGATGATAATCTTTTCGCCCTCAATTCTAAATCTAAAGTTAAATTAAGTTTTTTTAAATATTTTATTTGTTCTTTAAAAGCCAATAGCTCTTCGTTGAAGCGAAATTTTGAAGAAATGATATATAAAATGCTCCATTGAACAATTCCTTTTTCTTTTTGTCTTTCAAAATGAACTTTTTCGTGTAAAAGAACTGCTACTGACTCTGATTTTGGGGTTGGAGAAATAAGATCTTTATAAATATCTTCCGGCAAAAAAATAAAAGGATAGATACACTGAGCCGTTTTAGTCGATATGATTTTTGGCAAGAATTTCCACAAGCCAATTTTAGGCTTTATGTTTGCTGTTCGTTTCATTTAATTTTCTATAACCACCTCGGGATTTTTTTAAAATACTCTTGATAACTTTTCCCAAATCTCTTTTTCAAAATCGGTTCTTCGTGAAAAATAACATATATATTTATTCCAATTATTGCGAGAAAAAAATATATCAATAGCAAAAATTCTCCGAAAAATAAGAACTCACCTTGTAAGATCATAAAATAACCAATATAAATGGGGTTTCTTGTATATTTATAAAGTCCGCTTACTACCAATTTTTTAGGAGGTTCAACTGGCACCGGCGTCCCTTTACCAAATATTAAAAACAGACGTGAACAATATAAAAATAAGCCAGCTCCGATGAACAAGAAAATCATTCCTAAGACTTTAAGTAGATAATGTGAATAAACCGGTAGTAAAAAATAGCTGTTAAGTTGAACAAAAAAATAAGGTAATAAAATAAAAAAAACTAAACCTACTAAAGTCCAAAAAACATTGAAGTTATTTTCATATCTTGTCTTTCTTCGCCCCGCTGAGCAGGATAATGCAGGGTCGTCAGGACTTGAACCTGAAAAATTGGTTTTGGAGACCAATGTGATACCATTTCACCACGACCCCTATCATTTACTAAAATTACCTGTAAACACATTATAAATAAAAGTAAGTTCTAAAGCAATTTTATAATCGTAATAGCGAATACTAATTGTCCCCTTGTATCCTTCTTTTGAATTCTTACCTGTGTGAGGTTTTAAATAACTTTTGGTAAATTGTGAAAGTGGAATTTTAGTTATTTTTGACCAGTAGTTTTTTATTTCATTTTCATTATGGTATTCATGGATATGGATCAAAGCTCTAAATTTTCTTTCTTCTAATTTAAATGATGTTCTCAATAAAGTTAAAAAGGTTATTATCATCTCCTGACTAGAATTTGTAAAAGTTAGTGAATTTGTATTTTTTGATCCTTCTCCCCAGTATAAAAATGAGCACAACAATTTTTTCATTCCTATATTTAAATGTGTTTCGCTTATAGATTTAATCGCTAATGTTTTTATTTGTTTTCTTGTCTGTGCTCTATTCTTTTTTAATACTTTTAAGCCCTTCTGACGGGACAGAATCCTTTTATTATTTAATTTTTTTAAAGCTTTTTCGTCTAGCTCGACTCTTTTTACCCATAAATGAGCTGTGCTTTTTGCAATTTTTAATTTGTTTGCAATTTCTCCGAAAGAATAACCTTGATTTCTTAATCTCTTTGCTTCGACAATTATATTTGTATTATGAGTCATAGTTATATAACTTAAGACTATAGTATTATTTTTTGGAAGTCAAGAAGTGTTTATATCTGTTAAAATATTATTCATGCTCTTGTAGTTCAACGGATAGAATAGAGGTTTGCGGAACCTCTGATAGCAGTTCAATTCTGCTCGAGAGCACAAATTTTCACCAGCTTCCTCCTCCTCCACCTCCGCCACCACCCCCTGAAAACCCACCAGAAAATCCTGAAGAAAATCCGCTTGATGATCTGGTAGGTGTTGCCGCAGTTGCAAAACTTTTCATTGAGGAATTTAAACTGTTGACTAATAAATAACTATTAAAGTTTGTTGAGTTATAACCGCGATACCAATTTGGTTGAATAATATTTAGGTTTTCAAATCTTTTAGCCCAAATCCGTTCAACACCAAAAGCAACAGCATATGGAAGCAACTTTTCAAACATCATTTGTTTGTCCGCTTGAAATTCCAGCTGTTTTTTTTGGCTTGTCAAAAAATTTTTTAAGGAAAAAGCGACGTTTTTTGCTTCAACTCCAAAGACGGTTTTTCTCGGCATGGCTCGGCCAAAAAGAAAAGCCACGATCGCCAAAAAGAAATTACTTGTAAAAAGGGTTATTCCTGCCAGTACATAATATTTCGTCCGTGTTGTTTGTGGATTTCTATCAAACAATCTATCTTCAACCACCTGTTCATACATTTCGTTTTTTATTTGAGCCACTTCGGATGACAGCTCTTCATCTTTTATTCTTATTTCTTTTTCATTTTTAAAGAACTTTGTTAGGATAGATTTTTCATAATTTAATAAACTACTATCAACGATTTTATTTTTAATTAAATAATAGTCCCCTTTCTTTCTCTCATCTATTATCAAATATCCACGGCGGGCAAGATCAACGATAGTTGCCGAGATATCCTTCATATCAACAGTTTCATCCCCCAATGTCCCAACTTCGCCAGGAGTCAAAAATCTTTTCCCATCTTGAGTCTTTGGCGGATCAAACCAAGCGGATACCTCTCGCGAGTTCGTCGAAGGATCTCTGCCCGTTTTAAACCATTTATAAATAATATAAAAAGGTAAAAAAACATACCAAATTACTCCAATAAGTCCCATTAGTCCCATCACAAATTTACCCAAAAAACTGTCCCAAAAACTGACAAATTCCTTTGGCTCCAAAACCGCCACAATATTCTTCGGAAAACTGACCGCGATACTTAGCCCTTCCCCATTACCTAGAACATCGTTGTTCTTTATTATCATTTTAGATTCGCCCCCCGAAGATTGTTCAACCTTACATAAACTTTCTTTTGAACCAGCTACACCGGTGTAACAAGCGGTTTTAATGTCCTCATTTTTTATGCCATCCGGAATTCTAACCTCGGAGGTTAGAACTGCGATTGGCACCTCCCACTCGTTTCCCGTCACATTCCAATAAAGTTCATCATGGTCGGAAAAATAGGTCACAGCTCCAGATACTTGATAAGAAATTACATAATTATGAATTCCGGTTATTAGTTTATCAGCATCACCAATTTTCAACCTGATTAACTTTTCATTTACCAAAGACTTTACATATTTATACGAAATACCATTTTTATCAGTAACAGAAAAATTGCTTAGTTCTAATTTATATTTTTTTCCATCCTGATTAGTTTTAATGAATGGAATTTCCCTGTAAATACCATGCTTACTTAAATCACTAAAATCATATTTAATATTTTCATTAACGTCAATCGTTCCATCTTTATTGATTACTATTTTTGAATGAAAGGATTTTATATGCTCTCCAATAACGTTATTAGTAGCTGCAACTGAATCTGTTGGATAAATCGCATCTAAATTAACAGCGTCGGGTTGAATATCGTCAAACTGAGCAGATACAGGAAAAATTAAGCTAAAAAATAAAAGAAGTCCAATCAATATTTTTTTCATTATAGAAATGTTATCATATAATCTTTATGAATTACAAACGGGCACCGGAAATTAAAAGACAGATTAGAGTTTTGGTTAAAGAACTAAAGTTTATACATATTAAACCTAATCAAATTTGGTGCATCCGTAGTTTTGATGCCAAAACACGCGCCTATGCCCGGATTTGGGGCATGTCCCGACTGTTTAAGGAAGTGGCCGGTCTGGAACCGAATTACATCATTGAAGTGATTGCTCAAAGATTTGATAAATTATCCGAACGGGAAAAAATTAAAACATTAATTCACGAGCTCATGCACATCCCAAAAACTTTTTCCGGCGCATTACTTTCTCATCGTGGCCCACATCATGAAATTAATGATCGAGAAGTGGAAAAAATCATAAGAAGCATAAATAAATAATTCAAAACAATGTCATTCCCGCGTAGGCGGGAATCCAAGCTAAATATACTTTATAATAATGTAATAAATAGTCTGGATCCCCGTCTTCACGGGGATGACCGCACAACACGTATGAAAAAAATTATAATCATAATTGCCGGAATTTTACTTGCAATAGGGGTATTTTATTTTTTAAAAACTAATTTGTTTGAGAATAAGGAAGCATCTAAACTTGCCGTAAAACCAAAACAAGAAAAAACTGCTTATAATTTTCTTCTTTTAGGTTATGGTGGTGGGGCTCATGAGGGAACATATCTGACTGACACCATAATGGCAGTCAATGTCGATACAAAAACAAAAAAAATTACACTTTTTTCAATTCCTCGTGATCTTTGGGTACCACTTCCAACTAAATCAGGGGCTGATTTTCATACAAAAATCAATGCTTTATATCAGTTGGAACTTTTTCCCAAGGATTATCCTGACCTTAAGCAAATAAAGGCAAAAACAATTATTTCCAAAATTACTGGTCTCCCGATTGACGGTTATGTCAGCGTTAATTTTGAAGGTTTTACCAAGGCGATTAATATTTTAGGAGGAATCGATGTCGAGGTCAAGAAATCATTTACAGATCCGGAATACCCTATTGACGGCAAAGAAAAAGAATTATGTGACAAAGATACTGAGGAGCTTTTTAAGAAAGCTGAACCATTTATCACCCCGGGATTTAATCCGGACGAACGAAATCAACAGTTTAAAGACAACCCAAAATTAGAAGATTTCGTCAAAAACGCTACCGATTCGCCTGAGCTTGCCTTTCCCTGCCGATACGAAAAATTGGAATTTAAAAAGGGTCCAAATCATATGGATGGAACTACTGCTCTAAAATTTGCCAGGTCCCGTCATTCACCTGACGACGGAGATGATTTTAATCGAGCCATCCGCCAACAACTGGTAATTGAAAGTATAAAAGATAAAGTTATCAGCCTTGGCTTTATTCCCAAAATAATTCCTTTAATGAACGAATTTAAAAAAGATGTCAAGACTGATATTGGCTTAGATATTATTAAAAAATTAATCGGCCAGACAGATAAAATCAAAGAATATGGGATAACCACATTCGTTTTGACCGATGAAAATGTTTTGAAAAATGCTGTATCTGACGATAAACAATATATTCTCATTCCCAGGGAAGGAATAGATAATTGGAAGGGTATACAAAAAATAATTAATGCTTCATCTTCAGCCGCATTAAAGTAGTCTCCTTGAAAGATTTATTTTTTAATTTTTCGATTAGAATCCGTAGACATTGTCATTCCTGCAGAAAATATTGAAATTGCACCAGCTGCCAAAACACCTTCTGGACTCTGATATAAAGCCGCTATAGCCCCTGTTGATATTCCAGCCAAAAGACCAAATATCGTCAGTCCAACAGTTTTTGTTTCTCCTATTTTTTGTTTAAGGAAATCACCTGTTTTTTTTCCAAGATACATTAGAGCCGCAGCCGCTAATGCTATTCCAGGAAGAGATATTCTTCCATCTACTCCTTGAGACAACTCAACTCCTTTTCCACCAAGATTTAAAAGACTACTAGGGAGCATATTTATTTTTTAGCAAAAATCAAAAAACTAAAACAATCCGCTTTTAACCGCCAACGCAATTAATGCACCAGCAACCATAGCGAATCTTATATTTGCATCAGTGATGTTGAAACATTCATATTTGCTTCTTGTTGAAACTTCAATATCATAACCTTTCTTATTCATCCTGTCGTGAGGATGAAGAGCCTCTTCAGGTTTAATTTCTGTTCGTCTTCTCGTTATTACTACTTTGGGTATTTCCATATTCTGTTTTTGAAATTTATTAATAACTATCTCCCCTGTAATTTTCTTACGTTTCCAAAAAATCTTCTATCCATTTCTTCATTTTTTCTATCAGTAATTCTAAACTGGCGAAACATTTCTAAAATTCCAATCGCCGTTGGCCCCAACATTGTTACTAGAGGGGGAATTATTCCTAGTTCAGGGTGGGTTAAATTTTGATAAACGGCTCCTCCTAATCCAATCATCATTGGAATCATTACAGCCATTCCTGATCGAATAACATTTCCTACTCCGCTTTCCGGATTTCCATTGAAAATTGTTTTTAATTTATCCATATATATTTATTAATTTACTTATTGTGTAAATCATAATTATCGTGCGAAGTATGTGCTGAGCCCGCTCTTTCGACAAGTGCTATAGCCCATCTGAAACCATTTTTTTCCACCAGATTTCTTACTTTACTACTCAACAATACTTTCTCATATGTTGCACAGCTTGAAGGATTTTGATCTATAGGTACTATGATTTTATAAATCTCAGTTAAGTCAATTTTTTTATCAGTGATTTTTAAAATACCTATTCGTTTCGCTTTTTCTCCGCTCATATTAATTTTAAGTAAATTTTAAAAACTTAAAGTATTTTATTCCCTCCGATTCATTTCCGCTTGACGGCAAATCTGACGGAATCTTGTCATTTTGACAAAAATTTGATATACTATGGGGCTATGGGAAAATCTATACCCCCAATTTCCGAAAAAACTTTCTCACACTTTTGTGGTTTTATTGATGATGTTATAAAAAGAATTGAAAACGGCAGTGTTATAGGATTGAATCGAAGAGAGCAAAGTTATCGAATTAATCAACTCACAAAAAATAAGTCCTCGAAGATTATTGATTTAAAAAGCTATTTTCTTGACGACCCAGAAGATCTAAAATTACCTAACGTAAATAGTAATGATAAAACTGCTTATCTAATTACTAACGCTGATAGCTTGTTTGAAGAAAAACAGTCTTTCTTGGCTTTTTTTAATAACTTAGTCAAAAAAAATAGTAAGTTCTCGTTGATATTTTTTTTTCAACATAATATTACCTATCCTTGGAATATGAAAGTATTGTCCTCTTATCAATATTTATTTCAAAATATCTATTTCTACCCAAAATATGAAAAGGATGACTTAAAACAGTTCCTTATTTATTTGGGAAATAAATTCAAAAATAAAATTCCAACTAACACTAAAAATCTAATTCTTAGTCATTGTGGAGGAAACCTTTGGCTTATTAAAGAAGCAGTAAGATATTACGTAAAAACAAAAGATATAAAGAATATTTTTGACCATCAGGAAATGATTTTTCGACTCAAAGTTATTTATGATGAACTTGAAGAACAGGAAAAACGGGTTTTTAAAAAACTTATTAAACAAGAAGCAAATTTCACAGACGATGAAAAATTAGTTATCGACTATTTAAATAAAACTAATTACATTTCTCCTCTTTTAAAAAAATTTGTCAGCCAAAAATTAGCATATGAGAATTTTTTATCTTTAAACCAAAATAATATATTTCTTAACTCGATTCCAATCGACACTTTTTTTAGTCGGTCAGAAAGGAAAGGATTAAGGTATTTATTATCTTTTTCAAATAAATTAATCACGCGAGATGAACTGGCCAAAACTTTATGGAGCGGAAATGACGATTATACAGACTGGGCTTTAGACCAATTTATAAAACGATTAAGAAACAAACTAATTAAATTAGGGTTGGATCGCCAACTTATCAAGACGAAAAAAAATCAAGGGTTTGTACTAATTAATAGTTTCATAAATTTATGACTGAACGTAAACATATAATTGAAAAATCAACGTCACCTGAGAAACTTAAAACTATCGGGTTTAAGCGCTTTATTGAAGATCTTTATCCTACTTGCAAAGGTAATCACGTTGCTGATTTTGTTGTTAATATTGCCTCTGAGCTAGAGAATGTTGTTGGAAAAAACCCTTTACATTCAAAGTCTCCAAGACTTCAGGAAAGTTTTCTTGGTTTGCGGGGAAGCAGTATCAAAAGAGCTAATCTCGGTACTCCACCAGGCTATTGGAGTATCCCAAGATTTTTTCAATCCGAAATAAAATCTAATTTGGATCCGTTAACACAAGAAATTGTTCAACAACTACGTGGCGGCCCAGATTTAGATATTATTTTTGAACCCAAACAAAATCTTTCCGCCAGAGATGTTTTTACAACAACTATTGCTTCACTACAAAAACAGGGATTTTATACTCAAACAAACAAAGACGACTCAATGACATTAGAAAGAATCGGTCACAAAACAAGTCTGCCATACGATGACTATATGGTCACTGTTGACTATAAAGAAATCGGCGATAAAAATTCCAGTCCTGTCAAAGTTGTGGTGGTTGATTTTAGTTTTTATGGAAATAATGTTTTAAAAGTTGATTTTGTCCAAGCGCCAGAAAAAGAAGAACATTACACAAATTTTCGACTTTCAGGAGCAGCGCCTACTTTTGATATAGTCTCCTTTGGTTATATTCACAAAACTAGTGATAAAAAAATGCTAGCAACGTATGATACTGCCCAATCTAGTCTTTTAGAATCAAATCAATTATTTAAATCTTTTTATAAAAATAGTCCAAATTTATATTTAAATACTTATAACGCCCGTATACGAACTGCATATCAAAGAACTATGTGGTTTAATAATTTTATTGATAAATCTCAAGCATTTTATGGTAACTATTCTTTACCAGAGATTCTAAAACAAATTAACTTAGCATGGGCTAATCAACATGCGGTTACAGAAGAAGGATGGTTAAAATCATTAAAAGACGGTAATCAATTACAAACTAGGTTATCTGGTATTATTTCTGGTTTTTTAGTCGGACTTACATACGATCCATTCCTATTTCTTAAACTTGCATTTGAAACAAAATTACTTACTTTTCTTCCAATTGGTCAAGTTATGAAAAAGCCTTCTGATTTATTAAAAATTACCAGCTTAATGGCAAAAGAATATGGTTCAATGCGTTTGAACGAATATAATCATATCCCCTACGAAGAACTTTATAATCAGGATCCAACTAATACGCTTCCTTTGCTTTCTGCCGCTTATCAAACACATGTTTTACAGGATAATAATAGGCAAATCAAATATACAGGTTCTTTTATCTTCCTGCGAGCATTAAATATTTTTCTGCAAGAACAAGGGCTACCAATTGTAGAAGAATCAATATCGGGTATTATCAATTTATTTAATCCGATGATTTTTTACAAACAACTATCTGAATCCCAAATATCCACAAATCTTCACGCCACTTTGGTTGAAAGCGAATTAATTTAACAAACTAACTTATTCTCTTTGTCAAAACAGCTTCTCTTCTTTTACCTCAAACCTCTCCCCATCAAATTCAACAATAAGATATCCGGCATTTTTCATTGGTCTTTCTGTATATTCGGGAATTTTATAATCAACATAGCTTAAAAATGCTCGTAATAACCCACCATGGGTGACCATTAATACGTTTTTTCCAAGATAGTTACTGGCTATTTTTTTCATAAAAGGAATTAAACGAGCAATAATACCTTCATCATTCTCTACATCAAAAAGTTGTAATTTTTTTTGCTTTTCTACTGTGATCAACATTACTTCTCCAAACGTTTTTCTCAATTCAATCAAATGCTTTCCCTCAAATCTTCCAAAATTTCTCTCTCTTAAGGCTTTTATTGTTATAACTTTCAATTTTTTTTCTGAAATAATAATTTCCGCAGAGTTTTTCGCCCGAAGAAGGTCAGAAGAAAAAACCGCGTCAAAATGAATATTTTTGAGCTCTTTACCCAACTCCTTAGCTTGTTTTTCGCCTTTTTTATTTAGAGGAACATCCGTATGCCCTTGTATTAATTTTTTTTCATTCCAGTCTGTCTCCCCATGACGGGTAAGATAGATAGTGCAGTATTTTTTCATTATTTTATCCCCTTTGTTTTCTCAATCTCAAAACTAACACCATCACTTATTAGTTGAACGTAAGATAAATTATTAATATTACCTTCCGATAAATTTTTATAAATTCTAAAGCTCAAATTGATCAGAAAAAGCCTTATTGGACCGGCATGAGTGACTATTAAAATAGTTTTATCCAGATTTTGAATAGAAACTTCACGTATGTAATTAATAAAACGTTTAATCACTTTTTGTTCATCTTCTACTTTTGCGTCCTTTTTTTCGTTTGTCTTTAAGTTATTAATAATTTCAAAAATTGCTTTACTTTTTTTAAAGGAAACTCCCTGGTATTTGCCAAAATGTCTTTCTCGAAGGGCTTTTGATTTAATTATCTTTAACTCTCTTTTACCGGCGATTATTTTAGCCGTTTCCGACGCCCTTTTTAAATCCGAAGAATAAATTAGGTCAAATTTTATTTTTTTTAATTTTTCGGATAATTTTTCCGCTTGCTCTTTCCCTTTTTTATTAAGAGGAATATCATTTTGTCCTTGAATCAGTTTTTTTACGTTCCACTCCGTCTCTCCATGCCGGGTAAGATAGATGGTACAGTAATTTTTCTTCATAAAAAGGAACTTAATTTTTTAATTAGATCATCAGAATCTTTATAGACAATAAATTTATCAGTTAATTTATTCAAAGAATTTGAAAAGTTACTACCTTCTCTATGAGCACAAATTATTGGAATATTAAAAATATTACCCCAACCAAGTTCTATCCCCTGACCTGTTGAAGGATAAGAAACTTCGGCAACAATGATATCTACATTTTTAATATCCTCTTTTGTGATAATTTTTTTTCCATTTTCTTGGGGAAGAAAGATAATATGTTTTTTATTTAATTCGGATTTTCTTAAAGGAATATACAATTTATTTTTAAAATCAAAATTACTTGAGTGAGCTACAAATATTTTCATGGCGGAGAGGGCGAGATTTGAACTCGCGGACCCGCTGAGCGGGTCGGAGGTTTAGTAAACCTCTGCACTAGGCCACTATGCGACCTCTCCAATACTACTCTGCGGAGGAGGTGGGATTTGAACCCACGCGAGTCTTACGACTCAGGAGTTTAGCAAACTCCCCGAATTGACCACTATCGGACTCCTCCATTTTTTAATATTTTACATTAAATACGATTATTATGCTATTGACAGCTATGGATTAATAATATAACATACACATACATATGTTGACTAAACGTACAAACATCTTATTTGAAGAGGAAGTATTTAGATATTTGGTTGCTTTGGCAAATAAAAATGGTACGTCCGTTGGTGATTTAGTCAGAAAGGCTGTGATTAAAGCCTATCCTAAAAAAATTAATGACAAAAGAATGGACGCTTATAATAAAATAATTAAATTAAAAAAAGGCTTAGGTAGAATAAGCGCTAAAGAAATAAAAGCGCTGGTAAACTATGGACGTCGATATTAAAAATACTTTCGTGATTGATGCTTCTTTTGTTCTCGCTTTTCTTTTGGATGAACATAATACTAGGGTGGAATCTATTTTTAAAAAACAGGCCCGAAGAGAAATTAATTTTATTGCTCCATCAATTTTAAAATACGAAGTTGGAAATAGTTTGAGAACAAAACTTTTGAGAAAAAAACTAAAAAAAGAAAGAGCTCAAAAATTATATCAATCTTTTTTAGCGATCAATATTAAAGAAGAAGCACTAGATTTTTATGACGTCTTAGGTGTGGCTTTAGAAAAAAACCTGTCTTTTTACGATGCCTCTTATTTGTATTTGGCCAAAAATAATAAGATTAGTCTTCTATCTTTGGATCACTCGTTAAAGTAAGTGTCAGAGGGGAGAGTTGAACTCCCACGCCCTTGCGGGCACACGCTTCTGAAGCGTGCTTGTCTGCCATTCCAACACTCTGACTGTATTTCGTGCCAACACTGTGGCAACTAATCAATATTATACTATCTAATATATTGGTTTGATAGATTTAAAAATTCTCCGTTCGTATTTTTTGATGAAGTCCATCTAAATCTCACAAAAGTGAAATTTATTAACAAGACTATTGTAGTAGTCTAAATTAAAAAGTCAAGTGAAAAATTTCAAAAAACTGAATTCTCATATTATGAGGCTTAAATACTTGAATCTGTTTTAAATTTTCTTCAGGATATTCTATAATATTTAACCAATTAGCAGTTCTAAAATCGTCCCATGCTCTCCGCTTGATTTTATAATTTAATTATGAGTAAATAATAGTATGTTCATTGATTTTAAAAAGATTTTTTCCGTCTTATTGATTTTAATTATTGGAGCTGGAATTGGCATTGGCACTGTTAAAACTATTGAAAGCTTCAAAGCTCCCAAACAAACTGTTTCGGTTGTTGGCACAGGTGAAGTCGATGCGACGACCGATCAGGCGACCATTAGTGTTCAGGTGACAAATAAAAAAGATGCCCAAACTTTGAAAAATTCTTTAATTAAATTTGGAATCCCCGAAAGTCGAATTACTCAATCAAGCTACGGTGGTACTGCACCGATAGAGATAATGATCTATCCCCGACCTAATCCGACTACAAATATTAATTTTACCGTTGTCCTGGATTCCTTAAAAGATATCAAAAAGGTTTTTGCTGCCATAAACGCTAATCCAAATACTCAAATTACTAATACTTATTATTCTTTAAACAACAAAAAAATATGGGAATCAAAAGCAAAAGAAGAAGCTTTAAAAGACGCTCGAAGCCAGGTTGAATCAATCGCTAAGATCAATCGCCTTAGAGTTGGTAAATTATTGACTGTTGTGGATGGCAATAATCCAAGACCATACCCGATGGGATTGAAAGGAATGGAAGGCGCAACTCAGGATGTAGTTCAGACAGCAGATAACAGCACAACTTACAGCGAACAAACTGTAAAAATTACATCTTCATATACCGCCACATACGAACTTTACTAGTTGTATGATGAAATAATGGATCGATCGTTATTAATTTGTTTTGCTTATGCTCCGGCCGGTTTGGGACATCTTCGCGTTACCGATGCCTTATATCACGGCTTGCCAAAAGGAACCAACACCCCTCTTCTCTTAGGCTCACAAGATAAGACAATTACATATTTACACCGCTTTATGAGTCTAAACCCATTTGTCCGCAACCTGACTACGTGGGCAGAAAAAGGTTTTCTCGAAAATCTAACTACTTTCATTTATAAATATCTTTTACGCTCCCATACCGATCTGCTATATGAACAGATGAAAACTATAGTTAGCGAAAGTTATGCGCTACCTTCAAAAATTCTTATCATCGCTACTCATTTTGGTTTGGCCCATCAACTTTCGGCCATAAAAGAAAGACTGGAAAAGGATACTAGAATCAAAGTCATATTAGTTGTCCAAGTAACCGATGATTCGCCCCATCATATTTGGTATATTCCAGGCGCTGATTTGATTTTTGTTCCAAGCGAGAAAACTCAGCGGGAACTTTCGCAATATGGAAAAAAAATTAATAGTGTCGTTGTACCCATTACCGTCAATCCCTACCCGATCAGTCCGATTTTAAGCAAACCATTGACCGAAGGTCAATATAAAGAAAAGCTTGTGCAGGTTGACAATAGAAACCCTACTCTACCCATCCAAGTTATTATCCCAATTTCCGGCGCGGCGGTCGGGACTGATTATTTTACTATCTTGACGGCGGAATTAAATAAAAGATCATCGCGTTTTCTTTTCCATATAATCTGCAAAGATGCTCCTTTTACTAAAAAATTTATCAGTGAAATCGCCGTTCATGAATACATCAGAATTTATGGCGCTCAAGAAGACCGCAAAGTGATAAATATTTATGAAGATGTTTATCAAAAAAATATAATTTCTATTGAAATTACCAAACCGAGTGAACAATCATTCAAAGCCCTTTTAGATTGTAAAGCGAAAAATGCTCCGTTGCTTTTATTTACGGAGCCTATTGGTCGCCAAGAATATGATAATCTTGATTTTCTTAAACGTCATAAATTAATTCCCAATAATCAAGACCAAGAGATATTGATGCAAATGAAAATTAGTCCTGAAATTTTGGCAAAAGCTTCTTCCTGGAGAGGGATAAGGCTGATAAGAGATCCAGTCAAAGCTGCCCAATTTATTTACTGGTGCCTGGAATCTGAAATATTTTCCAAAATGATGAGATATAAGCCTGTATTTACGAATGATCACCTACATCAAAATGAACTCGCTCCCGATGGAGTAAAAAAATTCTGGGAAAAAGTCGCTGATTTGTTATAAATAATGTTATAATGTAAAAATTATGGACGACTCAGTAAAAGTAATTTTAAAAAAATTAGACGAGATAGATAACCGATTAAGATCAATTGAAGGTGTTAAGGTCACAGCTGTCACAACCCAGAGAGTTTCAGAGGCCAAAGAAGCTAAGATCGAACGTGATCCCTTATTTAGCAAGGCTCTTGAGATGATGGATAAGTTTGATGAAATGTCATCTAAACAGTTAGTTGAAGCTCTAAAGATTGATACAAAGCGGGCCGAAACTATCCTCGATCAACTTGAAATTGCCGGACTTGGAACCTGCTACATGAAAGAGGTCTAAATTTTTATCTTCTTTTCGAAATCATCCGGATGAAACCAGAGCTGAGTATTTGAAATAAGTTCTGTAGTTTGGTGATTTCTTATAATTTTTAGTTGAAAATTTTTAAGCAGTCGTTCGATTTTATTGGTGAAAGTATTAAGTATTAAGTAGTAGGTATTAAGCTGTTTTTTTTGTTTTATACTTGATACTTGATACTTACTACTTACTACTCCCCTCGCATTTGGAAATAATTTATAAACCCATCGATTAGCCTCTAAAAACCTCTCATAAATATTACCTTTAATAATAATCGGCTTCATCTGAAGCACTTCGTGACCGACGAACTCTGTTTGTTTGAAGTGTGGAACTTTAAGATGGTTTTCATCGAAAAAAAGATTTAGGCAGACTTTGTCTTTATGGTATTGAGACGAGCCGTGGTCATTTTTTATCACACGAGAGTCTCTCCCTTCCCTTCCTTCGGTCGGGCGGGCCCCTCTCGAAAGTGAAAAAAATTCCCCCGCCTCGTCCTCTGAATAATTTCTTTTTCTTCTTAAACCTAATAACTGTGCTAAGACTAAAGCAATAAATCTCCCTGTAAATAATCTGCTCTTGGCTGTGATGATAAATAGGTCGATATCATCATCCTCCCCCGCATTCATCATTGAGATCGACCCAGAAAGCCCAACGAGTTTGATTTGGGGCGTTAGAGAAAGTAATTTAACATAAATTTTGAATCGCCAGTTTCCCAGTTTTATCTTTGATATTTGATATTTACTTGCCCCACGAAGCCTTGGCGAAGTGGGGATACTATACTGGGGTGGAGTATATTTCAGGCTTTTTAACTCCTTTTTAAGCTCACTTCTACTTATTTTGACCTGTACAAAGGTGTGAATTTCCTCCAACGTAGGGTAATAAGCAAAAAATGAGAAGTATTTGATCGTTTTTAAGATTTCTTTGTTAATATTCATTAAATCTTTATTATTTTTTTAGTTTTTGTTTAATAATTAACCAAATAAATTTTAGTAATCTTAACTGTCTTTTCCAACGCCAAGGTTGAATAACCAAACGATATAACCACTCAAGTCCGATTTTTTGAATAAAAGTTGGAGAACGATTAACATTTCCACTTAGATAATCAAAAGCTCCTCCGACGCCCATAGCTACACAATTGGTGAGTTTATTTTTGTGACGCTCTATCCATAATTCTTGGGCTGGTGATCCAAACGCAACAAATACTAAATGGGGCTTATAAGCGGTCACTATTGAGAAAATCTTATCTTCTTCGTCTTCACTAGGATCTTGGATATCAACTATCCCTTGAATACCATTAAACTTAGCCTCAATATATTTCTCTTGATAGCACTGAGCAAGTCGAAGTGCTAAATTTTCTTTTCCTCCAATCATCAGCACTCTTAAGCGTCTGTCTGACGCCATCTTTAGTAGGTCTTCCATCAACCCCACTCCTGTCACCCTCTCACCAGTCTCTACACCAAGCCATCGGCCTGCCAGAACAACCCCTATCCCGTCAACTATCTTTATTTGAGCTGTCTCAACAACCTTTTTGAATATTTCGCTCTCAGTGGTAGCGATTAGGTTTTCTGGGTTAAGGGAGACAATGTGAAAAAAACAGGTTGGTTTACCTATGTATAATAAAATTTTCTCTAGGATACTTGTTCTACTTTCCAGATTTATAGTTATTCCTAAAATTTTGTTTGTCTTCATATTTGCTGATTTACTATAAGAATTTATCATTTTTCATTTTTCATTTATCATTGGTCTTTTTGTTCAAATTATTTTATGATAATTTATATTATCTTATCAAGGACAACTTATATTTACTAGCAAAAACATAAAGTTAATAATAAATATTACTATAAACCTATTTAAAAATTATTGTTTTAAAATTGATTAAAAATTAAAAAATAAAAATTAAAAATTACTTTATACTATCGGACTATCTATTAGGGTCGGTATAAAACCTACCCCTACTATCTGATTGCCTCCTTGAATGAATCTAAATTCTCAATTGCCATACCAACACCTCGAATAACACAAAATAAAGGTTCGTCAACTACAAATGAAGATACCCCGGTGTAATAAGTAATATAGCGGTCTATATTAGTCAGCAGGGCGGTCCCACCCGATAAAACAATTCCTTTGTCTACAATATCAGCAGCAAGTTCCGGTGGGGTTTGTGATAAAACTTCTTTTATCCCGTCAAGAATTGCTTTTAAAGGTTTGATCAAAGCTAAATTAACATCTTTTTCACCGATTTCGTATATTTTTGGCAGCCCGCTTTGAAAATCACGTCCTTTAACTTCCATTTTCCTCTCCTCTATCTCTTGCTTATCGTTTATTAGAGCATTGCCAATTTTAATTTTAATGTCTTCTGCAGTCCGTTCACCTATGATCATATTGTGTTTTTTTCGAAGTTCGGTCATTATCGCCTCATCTAATTTTGTTCCCGCAACTCTAACGGTTTTATATACTACTAACTGACCTAACGAGATCACAGCAATCTCGGTCGTTCCACCGCCAATATTAACTATCATCTGTCCAGAGGCTTGAGAGATCGGTAATTTAGCTCCAATTGCAGCCGCCAGAGGCTCCTCAATTAAATAAACGTCAGATGCTCCTGCCTGCTTACATGCCGCAACAACCGCCCGTTTTTCTACCTGAGAGGAGCCACCCGGAATTGAGATCATAACTTCCGGCCAAAAAATAGCTGATCTCAAACCTTTCTTTAAAAAATAAGTGATCATGGCCGAAGTGGTTGTATAGTCAGCAATTACCCCTTCCTTCATCGGTCGGGAGGCCACGATTGACCCTGGTGTCCGACCTATCATTTCTCTTGCATCTTCTCCAACCGCTAATATTTTTTTGTCATCTAAGGAATAAGCAACGACCGTTGGCTCATTTAAAACAATACCTTCACCTGCAACGTAAACTAAAGTATTTGCTGTCCCTAAATCGATACCAATTTTTTTGCGAAAGAACATAGATATAAATATTGTATAATATATAACTATGAAAATCTTATTGAAATTGATGTTCTTTGTTCTATTTGTGATGGTTTTAGCTATAGTGATTGGTTACGCCAGAGGATATCGATTCGATATAGAAAAAAAATCGTTGAAGTCAACCGGCATAATTTCTGCGACCTCAAATCCCAAGGCAGCTAAGATTTTTATTAATGGAGAATTAAAAGGAGTCACTGATACTAATATAACTCTTCCACCTGAGAACTATTTTGTCGAAATAAAAAAAGAAGGCTATACCAGTTGGAGTAAACAGATAAATTTAAAGGGAGAGTTGGTTATTAATGTTGACCCAATCCTTTTTCCAATCAATCCATCGCTTTCACCACTTACAAATCTTGGGATTATTAAGGCTATCCCAACCGACGATGGTGATAAGATTGTTATTATAGCCAGCGGATCTGCCTATCTTTTTGATGCCGGTAAAAAAACCCTGCCATTTTTCCCACCGTTGAACAAGATAGTTGACCTATCTTTATTTTCAAATTTTATTGATTTTAAGGATATCGAAGTAACTTTTTCACCAGATCAAAAACAAGCAACTTTTTCTTCAGTTGATTCAGAATCTTATTTATTATCACTTGATCAGGACAATCTAAATCCACTAAATGTTACCCTTTCAAAAAAAACCTTAATTCAAGCATGGCAGAATGAAAAAGAAAAGAATTACGCTAAAATTTTAGAAACTTTTCCCAAAGACTTTGATAAGATCGCGTCTGCTTCATTTGAAATTATTGCTTTTTCTCCGAATGAAACAAAAGTACTTTATAAAGCGAACGATACTGTTGTGCTGCCTTTGATGATCAAACCACCTCTAATTTCGACGAACCAAACCACGGAGGAACGATCAGTAATAAAAAATAAAACATATGTCTATGACCGCAAAGAAGATAAAAATTTCCCTATTTCACAGCCTAATCTAAAATGGTTCTATGATTCCCGCCACTTTGTAGTCGAAGAAGATAAAAAGATCTCTATTGTTGATTATGACAATACAAATAAACAAACTATTTACTCCGGACCGTTTGAAAGCTCGTTTTTTAATCCAACCAGTGACGGAAAGATTATCGTCCTAATTAACCTTAATTCCCAGGTGAATGAACTTCCGGATTTGTATCTAGTAGGTATTCGTTAAAAGCGAAAATATCAAATTTTTTTCGGTTTGATGTTTTCCGACAAAAAATTTCGATATCGAGCTTTTATTCCACTTCTCTAACAGCAAAAATTAATAGTCTCTTTAACGTCGTTCCAGGAGGCCAACAGGTTTGTAAGGTTAAGAACTCCCGATTGGTTTTTCTCGTTAGGTATTGAACTTGGGATGGGTCGACGGTTTCCTGCCCAATCACTCGATAGACATAACGTTGGCCCTGATAAAAAATGTTCACTTCGTCATTTTTTTCTAATTTATACAGAAGATAAAAGATTGCATTATAGGTCGCCACATTCCAAAAATAATTGGTTGAGTGGGCAAAAAGAAAGATATGCCCGCCCTCTCCAGGAAAAGCCGTTCCCAATGTATGAGCTACTCCCTTATTTAAAGCATCCAAATATATTTTTTGATCTGAGGCGTCAATATTTGGTTGAACTTTAGCATTGGCACCAATTTTTGGAATAACTATACTGAAATTTGGATCTACAGGTGTTAAAATCTCAACTGGTTTAATATTAAAAGCTTTCGCCAATAAACCCTTATTTAAGGACTGTCCTTGTAAGGACAGTCCTTGATTCTTCAAGTCACCAGACACAACATACTTCTTCTGTATCTTAACGTTAACAAAATATATCAACTCTTCTTTAACAGGCTGCCAAAATGTTTTGACGATCATAAACAAAGAAGAGAATAATAAGAAATTTCCAATCGTACGAAGAATAAGAATTCTCGCATATTCGCTCGTTTTTATGCGATGAATATGATGGCGGATTAGGTGTCTTTTAGAAAGTTTTGTTGAGTTTTTCATATTAACTAACTGATGACCATATCATATCAAAAAGTATTGACTGAGTTTGGGCAAGTTCTTCATTCCAAATCTCAGTTGCAATCACGTCAGACGCTGAATAACCAACTAAGTAAATTTTCTGCTGGGTAATTATCGTGTCTGATGAAAATGTTATTGCCCGTGGCAACAAGGCAATTTGATGGTTGTCCGACTGATAAAGACTGATATATTCTTCTGCTTCTTTACATCTGATCAAAAGTTCCTTTGCCTTTCCCCCGTTTGATTTGAGTGCTTGCGGGATTTTGTGAAAATATTCTGGCATACTCGCTTTTACTCTTTCCGGATGAAAGAACGCCTTAAAAGATTTTTCCTTGATTACCTCCTCATACATTGTCTCAACCCGGCTTTTACCTTCAAAAAAACGTACTTTGGGTTTGATATTATGGGTTTTTTCAAGCTTTTGTAAATCTGGTAAATTACTTATAAAAAGATCTCTGGTTTTTTTCACCATCGTTTCTTTGTCATAAAGAAGAGCCGGTATTTCGGCCATAGGTACAGCCTGAACGTGTAGTATGCCTTTATGAGTAAATGTTGTTACTAATCCTTCTACTAAAAATCGTTCAAGTATTACATACATTGAAGATCGGTTGATACCGCTGTTCTTTGCCCAAATACTGACCGGACTGGCTCCAAGCGAGATAAGTTCAAGAAAAATTTTGCTTTCTTTTTTGGTAAGACCAAGCTGAATAAATAAATTATCCATAGTGTTGTTGTATATTAACAACAGTTATAATAGCCCATTATAGCTTCATATATTGTATTTGTCAAGCGATTATGTTGTAGAAAATTGACATACGTGTATTATCAAGATATACTATCCCATAACATTATTAATTAAGTCATTTCACAAACTCAAAAAGTTTGAAAGATGACGGAATATAAAAATATGGATAAACAAACAGATAGATATGATGAAATAACGCCATTTAAGGATGCAGATATTTTGATGGATGGTGGAAAATCTCTCGGTATTGCAATGCAGGGCTTAGCACTTCCGGAATTTGTGGGTGTGGTAAGAACAATTTTAGAAATGAGAGGATCATCAGAGCTAAAAACGCTTATAGATAGTTTAGAAATACAAGCTACGCAAACAGCTTTTCGTGAAGAAAACAAAGGCCAAGTAAAGATTTTAGAAACTGTAGCTGGTAAATATCCGTTTTCTAAGTGGTTGGAATCACAAGGGGTAGATGCTAAAAATGCAGATCGACGGGATTTAATTGACTGGTGGGATACTATGATGCTTATGGCTGGAGAACATGGGTATGTTGTTCCAGGACATGAAGGAATTGATTCGACTAGTCTTCAAATGGATCTTTGGAAAGCAACTGGCTCATTGGCAAGGAAAATGCAAGATAATCCAGCATCTTATCGTTATTTGCCGCCTTTACTTATAAACTATCCAACTGAAGTAGCAAGGGTGCTTGGTGAAATTAACGATGCAGAACCTTTTATTGAAGTGTTAACGGGTGAGAAATTTGAAGATATGAGACAAAGTCCCGTCTTTTTAGGATCAATGTCACTTATCAGTGGTAAAGGGGGAAAGATTACTCGTACAATTCCGGATGCGCTTTACAGCGTTAAACTGATTCTCCAACGAGAATCTCGACCTAGAATAGTAAAAAAATAACTTGTATCCCCAGGCGGAATTGAACCACCATCGTAGGTTTAGGAAACCTATGCTCTATCCGTTGAGCTATGAGGACTAAAACAAACCAACAACCCTATTCTTTAGGGCTCTGATATATTTTAGCACATCCGCACCTTTTGTTACTCTTACTCTACACATACCATATAGAAGTTTTCCATTCTTTTTTCCATCTAAGACGTTAACACTGACAAATTTTGAAACTGGAACTTCCGTAATCTTAGACCAAAACTTTAGACATTTATCCTTATCCAAATCCCTATAAATTCTAATACTTATTCTTAATCTATCAGTCCTTATTTTAAAAACTTCTTTTAACCCGAGCACAAAAACTTTAATTAAATCAGGATCACTATTGGTTAATCCGAAATCCCCCTTACTTCCCTCTCCCCAATACAAAGCTGATAAAAAAATCAATTTTTCTTTCTCTGACAACCTAACGATATATTCATCTGCCTTTTCTTCAGCTTTTTTTTCTGCTAATTTCATCCGCTTAAAACTTCCCCCTCTTTTTGAGTGCCAAATTTTTCTATACTCCGGTAAAATTTCCACTCCTTGAATATATCTAAATACAGATCCATGACCTACGTTAACTACTTTTTTTATTTCAGGCAAGCTATACCCCTTCTGTCTTAATAATTTAATTTGTTTTATTATTTCTTTTGGAATGAGCTTAGGCATAATTTAAATATAATTTATTGGAACTATAAAGTCAATATACAACTTATTAGCTCTTTCATTAAAATTTTAATTTTTAATGTTATAATAATTTTATGTTTATTGTCATCGAAGGTATCGACGGAGCAGGTTGTGAAACCCAAGGTAAAAATCTCATAAAAATGTTGTTAGAGTCAGGGAAAAAAGTTTCTTTGATAAAATATCCCGATTATGAAAGAAACGTTGGAAAAATTATCAGGGATTTTCTTTATGAAAATAAAGGTCTGACGGCTCAACAGCAATTTTTACTATATACGATGCAGTTTGTGATGGATAAAAAAATGATTACAGAAAAAAGAAAGGATGAAATTTTGATTGCTGATCGATATTTTTCAACCACTCTCTGTTATCAAACACTTGAAGGAATAGATATAAAGATGGCTCTTGATTATGCTAAAAATTTTCAAATTGAAGTTCCCGATGTTGTTTTTTATCTGAATGTCGATCCTGATATTGCTATCAAACGAAAATATGGTGAAGACAAAGAAAAAAATTTCCGGGAGAAGGATTTTGATTTTATCCGAAAAACCCACAAAAAATATAAAGAATTAGTCGATCAACAAATTTGGGCCAAGTGGGTGGAGATTGATGGAAATAAAGGAATTGAAGAAATAACAAAAAACATTTATAATGAAGTCCTAAAAATATGATAGAAAAAACTTTAATCATCCTAAAACCTGACGCAGTTAAACGCGGATTGATTGGTAAAGTAATTGAGACCTTTGAAAATACCGGTCTTAAATTAATGGCCGGTAAAATGCTCAGGCCTTCTGCTGATGTAATAAAAAATCACTACCCTGGAACACCTGAATGGATAAAAGAAATGGGAGAAAAAACCCTTTCTTCTTTCAAACAATCAGGAGATGATGTTCAAAAAATATTTAAAACGGATGATCCTGAAAAGCTCGGGGCTTTTGTGTACGAACGTTTAATTAAATATTGGATGGAAGGTCCTATCGTTGTTATGGTTTGGCAAGGTCCAAATGCAGTAACTGTCGCAAGAAAATTACGCGGACATACGATTCCAGCTTTGGCAGTTCCGGGAACTTTATTAGCACAATTTTCTTTTGATTCTTCTCCCCTATCAGCATCGCTTGACCGAGTCGTAAAAACATTTATTCATGCATCTGGTTCTACAGACGAAGCAGATAGAGAAATAAAATATTGGTTTAAAGATACAAAATTTAAAGACTATGAGAGAGAGGTTGATCAGTTGTATTTAAAATAATATGAAAAAACAAAAAGCATTATTGATTATAAAACCTGATGGAGTTCAACGAGGATTAATTGGAAAAATAATTACACGTTTTGAGTCAGTTGGACTTAAAATTATCGGGTTAAAATTTGAAATGGCCACTTCTGATAAGGTGATAGCTCATTATCCTGAAACTGAGGCTTGGTTTAAAAAGGTAGGAGAACGAACGTTAACTAATTATGCTAAAAAAGGTCTTGACGCTAAAATTGTCTTTAAAACTGACGATGCAGTTTCTATCGGAAAAATTGTCAAAGGCTGGTTGGTAACTTATTTCCAAGAGTCCCCTGTCTTTATGGCTGTGGTTGAGGGTTATGATTGTATTGAGATCGTCCGTAAACTTTCCGGAAATACTATACCAGTTCAAGCTCTGCCTGGAACAGTCCGCGGGGATTTTTCACATGACACAATTGACTTAGCTAATGAACAAAATCGACCGCTTCGCAATATTATTCATGCTTCCGACGCTCCTGAAGACGGCGAAAAAGAAGTCAATCTTTGGTTTACGAAAGAAGAACTATTTTCCTACGAACTGGCTGGGGAAAAGTTTATGTATAAATAACTTCTCCAACTTCTTTTCAAAATCTTTAACATCTTTATTATTCGTCAGCACATAATCAGAATAAGCTAAACACTTCCCTACTTGTTGTCCGGATTTGTTCTGCCCTACACCAATGTCACGTCTGTCGATTTTTAAAAAATCCTCATATGTTTTTGGGTCCCATTCTTTTCCCCGTAAAAGTAATCTTTTAAATCGAAGTTCACGATTAGCCTTAACTCCGATTAAAATAAAGTTAGGATTTTTTTTGAGAAATTTAATCTCGGCCGGATTACGAATCCCTTCGACTACAATCTTTTTATCCACTTTTTGACCCTTGATAACCTCAAGAATACGACGCGCGAGAACTTCATCCCCATACTCACGTCTTAGATCATTACCCACCTCCTGAAGCATTTGACGGGTATATTTTTTAATACCTTTTTTATTTAATTCTGCGTGGACAATTGAAGATAGTGAATATGAAGAAAAGTCCAGTTTTTCAGTTAAATAATTTACTAATATCCCCTTTCCAGCAGCGATTTGTCCTACAACACCAATGATTTTAAAATCCATATACCCTCTTTATAATTTCCATAATCTTCTCTCCCCAAAACAACATCACGACCGTACCAATTACTAAGAAAGGTCCGAAGGCGATTTTGCTTTTTAATTTTTTCTTTTTAAAAATAATTATGATTAACCCAAAAATTGCGCCTGTGACAAATGCAATGTACAGAGCCAGAAAGCCAGCTTGCCAACCAAGTAAAAAGCCCATAATTGCCGCCAGATAAACGTCACCCAAGCCCATGGCCCGTTCTTTGGAAACGAAATAAATAAGCCAGATCGGCAGAGCAACAATCAGACCGGACAATATATCAATCGTTAAAGCATGGATTCCGCTGAGCGGGGTGACAAACTTCAATAGAATAGAAAAAATAAATAGAGCTAACAGAATATAGTCAGAAATTAAGTGATATTTAAGATCAGAAACGAAGATGACGATAAAACATGAGAGGATAGATAACATAAGGACAGTCCTTGTCAGCGACTCAACATAAGGACTGTCCTTGATGACTACAACAAAGATAACGCCCGTGATGAACTCGATTAACGGATATTGCCATGATAATTTTTTATTACAACAACGACTTCTTCCTTTCAAAATAAAGTACGAAAATACCGGAAACATATCGTACCAATTTAATTTTTTCCCGCAATAGTCACAATGAGATCTACCATTGATGTTTTCTTCCTTCGGTAAACGGTCAATCAAGACATTAAGAAAGGAACCTATTGAAGCCCCAATAATAAAAATAAATAATTCAAAAAATATTTTTTCCATCAATACTTTTAATATAACAAAATCATTACAGATTATCCAATAGACCTATAAAGCTTAAAATTTTTAGGCTTGGCAAAGCCCAATAAATATATTCATTTTTTGTTTTTTTCTTGAAAATAAGTATTTATCAATAGTAAATTTTCATTTTCCGGTAATAATCTTAAAGCCGTCTGCAAAAATTCTTCCGTCTTTTCCTGATCTTTTCCATGTAAAACTAATATTTTAGCCAAATTTTCATAGGCCAAATAATACTGGCCGTTGTCAATCGCTTTCTGATAATACTCAGCGGCTGTCTGATAGTTTTTTTCACGTTCGTAAATTGCGCCTAAATTATTCCAGTTTGTCCACCAAAAAGGGGCGATCTTTGTCGAATTTTTAAAATGAATCTTGGCGTTTTTATAATCCCCCGCTCTAAAAAGTTCCACTCCTAAATTATTTTCCAAATCAAAGCTGCCTGATACTATCTTAATGTCTTTAGAAAAAAGAGTTAGACCATTTTTCCAGTCTAAGGTCCTAACAAAACTTCTGAGGGATAAAGTGATAATTACTAACATAATTATAATATATTTGGATTTTGTCATTTGGATTTTGGATTTATCAAACAAGCTTCCTATCATCCCCAATAATCCAATCATTGGAAAATAAAACCAACGATCGGCCACCGTCATATCCAGCGAGACTAACTGCAGATGCATTCCCAAACCTATTACAAACCAAAAAAGAAAAAATATGTATAAAAGATTAAAACTGGATTCCCTCCCCTGCTTGCGCAGGCAAGTACGCGGGAATGACATGAAAATCAATATTAAAAAAAATATTAAGACGGTAAATAATGGGCCCCAAAAGTTCTGAAAATCTAAAGTTCGAACTGCCCAATGTTGACTAATTCCAAGGTTTACCGGATAAAAAAAGTTTTTCAAATAATAAAATATTATTTTCGGTATTGAAATCAATCTTTCCCAAAAAACCATTCTTGAGATCGGAGACAGTCCGTGTTTTTGAAAAAAAATCCCGGCTACGGCAAGTCGAAGAAATAAATAAGTGAATAAAGAAAATAACAGATAAGGTAATGTCTTTTTTTCTTTTTTGAATAAAAATAGATACATTATGATCACGAAAAAAAATCCGATGGCCGTCTCTTTCGAAAGTAGGGCTAATAAAAGAAAAAGCCCGACCAAAAACGATGATTTATCTTTAATAAGATAATAAAAACTTATCAGTCCAAAAAATAAGAACATTGCGTCCTGTAGGCTGGAAATATAGGCAACCGTCTCGACGTTGATCGGATGAACTAGAAATATCAAGGAGGTAAAAAAGGCAATTGGATTGGAAAAAAATTGTAAAAAAATTAAATATATCAGGATACTGCTGCCGATATGTAAGGATAAGGACAAAAGATGAAAGAAAAACGGCTGTGGCCCAAAAATCGAATAGACCAAAGAAAATCCAATCGTCATCATTGGTTTGTAGTAAAGACCTGCGAGACTATTAGTTCCTCCGGAATTGAAAGTGCTTCCCTGAAAAAATTGGGGCAAATTGCTGATTGAATGAACAACTTGATTATTGACAACCTGTTCTTCATCATCCCAAACAAATCCATTAAACAAAGAGTAACTATAGATCAATAAACCTAAAAGAATAATGATCAGGATTTTCTTCACAATATTTATTGTACCATTCCATTAGATATTGAGGATGTTTTCGAAGTCCTTCGTCTCAAAGGGTCCGATTAAAGCAAAGTTAAGATTCTTTAAGACAAATATATCGTTTGCCAGCTTTGCAATTTCATCAACGGTTACCGCTTCAATTTTTTTAATTATTTCATTTGGGGTTAATATTTTGTTTTGAAGAATCTTTTTAGTGCCAAAGAATGAGGCAACGTTCATCGAGTCTTCCATTGAAAGCATGAGTCGTCCTTTTATCATTTCTTTTGCCTTTAACAGTTCCTCAGGTTTTATATCACCTGTCTTAATTTTATTATGTTCTTCCAAAACTGTTTTGACTGCCTCTTTAACTTTTTCTAAATTATTAGTTACTCCCGCCTGGGTAACGAAGCTACCACAGTCATGATAAAACTCACCGCCGGATGAAATATAGTAACAAAGACCTCGTCGTTCACGCACCTGCATAAATAAACGAGAAGACATTCCTCCACCCAAAATCGTGGCAAGTAGATTTAATGCGTATTTACGATCGTCTTCAAAAGAAAAAGACCGGTATCCTAAAACAAAATGGGCCTGCTCGGTTTTCTTATATTTAATCAACATTTCAGGTTTTGTTTGGCTTTCTACTATCTTCTCGAACGTTGACTTTTTATTTGATTTCCAATTTCCAAACTTTTCTTCGATTATTTTTAAATACTCTTTTATGGGTGAAGATAGCCCCCCAGCTACGACCAAGACTGCATTATTCGGATGATAAAGACTGCTTATATAATCTAAAAACGTCTTACGTGTAAATTCTGTCACAACTTCTTTTGTACCGGCAATATCATATCCCAACGGATGATTTGGATAAAGAAGATTTTCAAAGATCTCCCCTACTTTTCTTTGTGGCATATCCTCATACATATTAATCTCTTCTCTGATAACACTTTTTTCTCTTTCAATTTCTTCAGCTAATAACTTAGGAGTTTGAATCATGTCTGCTATCACGTCGATCATCTTATCAAAGTGTTCTGTCGTAGCTTTTATCCAATATCCCGTATGATCTTTTGAAGTAAAAGCATTAAAAACTCCTCCGAATCCCTCGACCGTCGAGGAAATGACGAAAGAATTTGGATATTTTCGACTGCCTTTGAAAGCCATATGTTCAAAAAAATGGGCTATGCCATTATTTTTTTCTGTTTCATATCGACTGCCGGCTCCGACCAAAAGCAGTGTCGTCAATGTTGGAAAGGTTTTAGTATCAACAAAAATCACTTGAAGGCCATTTTTTAATGTAATTTCCTGTGGTTTCATAATTATTTTGTTTTATATTGTCCTTTAATGTCAGATAAACGATCCGCCAAGTATACCTTAATCAGAGATTGATAAGGCATATCATTTTTATTAGCCTCCATTTTAATATTATCTATCATCCATTCTGGAAGTCGAATGCTTATAGTCTTAGTTGATAATTTAAGATTAGGAAATGATATTTTAACAGCATGGCGCATATCAAAATAATCAACCACACTATGAGTTGACCAAAAATCTCTTTCTTCATCTTCGCTCTTAAAAACCGGTAGTTTTCTAAGTTTTTTTTTCATATTTGTTATTATTTTGATAATTTATAATAATTATTTTTATAAAATGCTTTTTCTTTTTTATCTTGGTTCCTTGCGATAATTACTCTAATTTTTCTAGTCCTAATTGTAAAAGTAATTATGAGCGATCTCTTTTTAGTTGTTTCTCCAAATACATAAAACCTTTCCTCTATTTTCGAATGTTTAATATCTCGAATATATAAGGGCTTATCAAAAAACACCTGTTCACATTCTTTGTAATAAACTTTATGCTTAATCTCATTCTTTTTATTGTTAGCCTTGTCCCATTCAAAACCTTCAATATCGTCAAGATTCAACTGAATAAACATACTGTATATAATGGTAATATACAATTACTCATCTGTCAATAGGTTTTAACCCGCCTTTCTAAATAGGCAAACAAGGCTACTTGAAAAACACTTAAAATAACAGGGGTAAAGCGTAAAGAATTTACCACTCCATAAGAATTTGCGATGAGCAAACAAATAGTCAATGCAATTATCCTCCCCGCATTTAAAAAAATTTCCGAGTCCAATATGTAGCTAAATCTTTTTTTTTCAATCTGCCCTACTTCAAAATCAATATTTTTTAAAACGGGAGGAGCGAACGTCAGCCATATAAAACTGATTGTCAGACCATTTAAAAGTGAATAGATGACCACAGTTAATTTGTTGTAAGAAACGGCTATTAGCAGTGCTGTCAATAATGTTAGTAATGTACTGATAATAAAATAAGTCTTGTGATCTTTGGAGTGTGATTTTCGTCCATAGTAGTAAATTAATACGGCTGAAATGATTGATGAAATGGCCGTAAGCGTCCCTAAAATCCCCTCATTGCCAAGAACAGTTAATATTAATAGTCCAGGAATGACATAAGACAGGCCTTCAACTAATCCTATTCCCAAATAAATAAATCTTTTTCTAATCCAGATATAAGAAGGGTCGCGAATAAATAATTTACCGATTATAGGTGTTTTATAACTATCTTTAAAAATAATAAATCCGGAAAATAAAATTAAACCAAAAGATATTATAATCAACAGCTGATATGACATCCCAAATACTATCAACCAACCTATAAGTAAGGTGACAACTAGTCCAATTAGAGTTGAAAAAGAAAATAATAAGCCAAAAAAATAACTGCGATTATTATCATCTGTTTCTCTCATCGTCAGATAACTTCTATTTACCCAGTAAAGCCCAGTCCCTATTCCTAATAAAATTCCCATTATCAAAAATCCTATGGTCGTTTCATTTTTCAAAAATATTATTAAGACGCTGCTTATGGCAGTAAGAATTGAACCAATAAAATAAAGCCAATTAATTTTTGTAAATTTCAATAAAATTCCACCTAATAAAAAAGCCAATGGAATTATCAAAAACTGTCCTGCGCGAAAAAAAATTAGATATGAAATATTGTTGTTGTTTTTCCAAATAAAAGCATTGACAAATATTGATACCATCGGATAAGCGGTCGAATAAAAGAAAAAGGAAATCAGTAACGTCTGTGCTTTTTTTGGCAGATTTTTAAAATGCGAAATTTCTGATTTTATAAAATTTATCATAGTTCGATTTCACTCACTACGAGTATTACCTCAATAAAAACACCCCAACCACGGCAATAATTCCGGCTAGTACTTTTTTGAACAGATTACTTCTTTCATTAAGTAAAAATATTCCAACAATTACTGTGATAATGGTTGATAATTGTATAACAGGAATGACCTTAGTCGCATCAGCTAAAATAAACGCTTTTAAACTTAGATAAAAACCAATAAAATTAAAGAAAGAAAGTAAGATAATCTTCCATGAAAATTGCTTAAACTGATCTTTAATCTCTTTAAGTTTGATACCTGGAACATAAAGAATGATAAGAGGGGCTACCCAAAGCAATAAATTATAAACTTCCGGGTTAAAAAAAGTTGCGCCTTTTTTATCCAGTCCCATGGCGATTCCAGCAGCGATACTAGCAACCAATCCAACCTTAAGACCTTTAAAAGAAATTTTAGATTTCTTTTTTTCAATAACCATTAAAAGTGATCCTAATATTAAAGATGATCCAAATAATTTTGATAAGGTTAATACCTCTTTATATAAAAATATCGAAATTGTAAAAGCTATAATAACGGCAATGTTTCCAATAATGGAATATATCGAAGCATCTAACATTTTTGTAGCTAAAAATCTATATCTTTCAAATATTCCATAAAAAAAGGCTGCGATCATGAAATATATCCAGGCATCCGTTTGGGTTGGAAGTGATAGGTTTTTATATGATCCGGTCAGTAGTAATAAAACCACTGCCATAACACTTGAGACAAGATTGAAGGCGATCGAAAGTGCCCTTGGATTCTTACTATTAACTGATACAACGCGAGAAAATATATTCAAGCACGCATAGCATACAGCAACTCCCAGAGATAGATATAGCCATGTCATGGGTTTATTTCGCCAGGCTAATTATTATTGCACCGGCTGACATGAGGATCGCTCCAAAAACTATCGCAAAATTTATTTTTTCTTTAAGGATGATC